>DASWUY010000476.1:0-3378 GCA_036401435.1 Acidobacteriaceae bacterium
GTGAAGGCCAAGAACGCCGAGGCGCTCAAGGCCAATGGCATGATCAAGAACCTCAACGCCGACCTGGCCAAGGTACGCGCCGACATCACCAAGGGACGCAAGGGCACCTGCCTGGGCCCCAGCGGCAATGGGTTAGGCAACCTGGCGGCCGACGCCTGTACCAAGGCCGGCGGCACGCCCAACGATGCCCAGTCCGAGTTCGCCGACGCGGACGCACTGATGACCAAGGACTCGCAGATGAAGCCGGATGCCTCGGTGATCTGGGTCGAGCTCGGCAATGCGCAGCTGGGCGAGAAGAAGTGGAGCGACGCGACGACTTCCCTCCAGAAGGCCATCTCGCTGGAGCAGGCCGCACCCAAGCCGAACACCGAAGTACTTGCCGGCGCCAACAATGGCCTAGGCGAGGCGCTGGCGAATCAGAACAAGGTTCCTGACGCAGTCGCTGCCTACGACGCCGCCGCCAAGGCCGATCCCGCCAAGGCCGGCTTGTACTACAGCAACGAGACCATTGTCCTGGGCCGCACCGGCCAGACCGATGCCACCGTCGCTGCCGCTGACAAGGCCATCGCCGCCGATCCTACCAAGCCGCTTCCCTACTACTTCAAAGGGCAGGCGCTGATCGGCAAAGCCACCATTGACGACAAGACCAAGAAGATCATCGCACCTCCAGGTTGTGCCGAGGCCTACCAGAAGTACCTCGAACTGGCGCCGGATGGACAGTTTGCCGGGGACGCAAAGAACATCCTCGGAGAGATGGGCCAGACGGTGAAGAGCAGCTACAAGGCCAAGAAGTAAGGCCCTCTAACGCGCCACCACAGCTCGCAAGGGCAGAGAGGCACCATTGGCGATGCGAGGAATCGCCTCTGGTGTCTCTTTGCCGCGAATTCCTTTATCGAGAGCTTCTTGAATCGCAGCTCCTTGGACATGGCTCCATGATCGAGCGCAACCCGAGCGATCCTCATGCCGCCGTCTCCTATGCCGAGGCTGTCGAGACCGTAGCGGCATACTCCTCCACCCTGAGCCCTCCTGCGTCCATGCAGAGCGTCTCCCTGCTTGAAGCGCTGCACCGCGTCCTCGCCCAGCCGCTTCTCGCCGACCGGGATCAGCCGCCCTTCCCGCGCGCCACGCGCGATGGGTACGCCTGCCAAGCCGGCGATCTCGCCGCCGAGGCGCCGCTCCAAGTCATCGGAACTCTGAGGGCCGGGGAGGCGTGGTCGGGTGCCCCTCTGGAAGCCGGGCAGACGGTGGAAATCATGACCGGCGCTCCGCTGCCCCCCGGCGCCGATTGCGTCGTCATGGTAGAGCACGTGGAGCTTACCTCCTACGGGTTCCGGCTGCTTGCGGGCCGCAGGGTGCGCGTTGGAGACAACTACAACCCTCCGGGCTCTGAGGCACGCGCGGGCGAGCTTCTCATTGCCTCCGGGACCCGGCTCACGCCCTCCCACCTTGCGGCATCGGCAGCGATGGGCGCCGCGACGCTCTCCGTGTACCGCCGCCCCCGCGTCGCCATCCTCTCCACCGGCGACGAACTGGTTCCGCTCGACGCCACCCCGCTCCCCTTTCAGATTCGCAATTCCAACACCTACTCGCTTGCGGCCCAGGTGCTTGCCCTGGGGGCAGAGCCGGTTCTGCTGCCCATCGCAGGCGATACGGAGTCCGCGCTTGAAGAGGCCTTGAGCCTGGCCCGGCAAGAGAAGCCGGACCTGCTGCTGCTCTCGGGCGGCGTCTCCATGGGCAAGTTCGACCTGGTCGAGCCGGTGCTCGCCGCTCACGGCGCGCGCTTCTTCTTCACCGGGGTGCGCATACAGCCGGGAAAGCCGCTCGTCTTTGGAGAGCTGCCGGCAGCAGAGGGTGAACCTCTTCCCTTGTTCGGCCTGCCCGGCAACCCCCTGTCCACGATGGTGACCTTTGCCCTGTTCGTGGCGCCGGGGCTGGCAGCGCTGGCAGGCGAACCGGGCTTTGCTCCGCGCTTTGCTCAGGCCACTCTCGGCGCGCCCATATCCCGCAAGCCGGCTTTGCGAAGGTTCCTCCCAGCGGTGCTGGCGGGCAGCGCCGACACGGTCACCGCTACGCCGGTCGCATGGCAGGGTTCCGGAGACCTGGCAGCCGCCGCCAAGGCGAATTGCTTCCTGGTGGTGCCGGAGGCAGCCGCAGACGGCGAACAGGCGCTATCGCCAGGAAACACGGTGGGGGTCCTGCTCGCCTGAAGGAAGCTAGCCTTTCTCCACAAGCAGGCCGCCTTCGCATGCTCTAGGCTGGAAGCATGGATGAGCCGAAGCCTACCGCAGCCAAGCTATCGCACTATGCAGCCGATGGCGCCGCGCGCATGGTCGACGTAAGCGGCAAGCCGGAGACGCGTCGCGAGGCGGTGGCCGCGGCCTTTGTCGCTCTGTCGCCCGCTGTGATGGCCGCCCTGCCTGCCAATCCCAAGGGCAACCCTCTGGAGGTGGCGCGCTTCGCCGGAATCCAGGCGGGCAAGCGCACCAGCGAACTTATCCCCATGTGTCACCCAGTCGCCCTCACCTTTCTTGACGTCGAGACAGAGATGGCCGAGGGCGGCATCTCCATCCGGGCCCGCGCGGCCACCACTGCCGGCACCGGCGTCGAAATGGAAGCGCTGACAGCCGCATCGGTCGCGGCCCTGACCGTCTACGACATGTGCAAGGCGCTCGACAAGAGCATCGTCATCCGCGAAGTAAAGCTGTTGAGCAAGACCGGCGGCAAGAGTGATGATTACCACCGCGCACCGTAGCCGCGCGCGACTGATCCCGACGTAACCCGAAGCCACTCAGGAGAGCTTGATGTTCGCCCCTCTGCTTATCGCTCCCTTGCAGCTGCATCCTCACCACCGCATCTACCTCGGCATCACGCTTGCTTGTGTCGCGCTCATTGCCGGCCTGTTTGCGCACACACTGTTCTTCACGCTGCTGGCGCGGCTGCGCCACCGCAGTGTCAAGGACATTCCCCTGCTGCGCATCGCGTTGCAGCGGCTACGCAGGCCCGCCCTGCTCATCATCCTGGTGACTGCGCTCGGCGCCGTGATGCCATTTCTTGACATCCCCTCCGAGTACGTCGGGATGGCCTACAAGGCAGCCGGCATCCTCTGGTTTCTCGCGTTGGGCTGGCTGATGATCTCGGCCGTCTACACGTTTGAAGACCTCATGCTGCTGCGGTACGACGTAAGCGATGGCGACAACCTCAAGGCTCGCCGGGTACGCACCCAACTGCAGCTCTTCCGGCGCATGGGGATCATCCTGCTGATGATCGTCGACGCGGGGCTCATCCTCTCGCTCTTTCGCGACTCGCAGATCTGGCATTACGGCGCCGGTCTGCTGGCCTCCGCAGGCCTGGCCTCGCTCGTGCTCGCCACGGCCGCCA
>DASWUY010000477.1:0-7848 GCA_036401435.1 Acidobacteriaceae bacterium
GGGCTGACCCGGCCCATGATCTATGGGGGCACCACCAACGTTACCTACATCATTGAGAGCATGGGCGCGGGCTGCGCCTTCTTCGACTACGACAATGACGGCTGGCTCGATCTCTTTCTGCTGGGGGGGCGGCGCCTGGAGGGGGTGCCGGCCGGCGCGAGCAACCGGCTGTACCGGAACAACCGCAACGGCACCTTCACCGACGTGACCGAGAAGGCCGGCCTGGCGGACGCGGGCTGGGCCTGCGGGGTGTGCGTGGGGGACTACGACAATGATGGCAACGAAGACCTCTTCCTGACCTACTACGGGCAGAACCGCCTCTATCGCAACCTGGGCAACGGCACCTTTCGCGATGTGACCGCGACGGCGGGGCTGCTGCAGGCGAAGACCCGCTTCAACACCGGCTGTACGTTTGTGGACTACAACCGCGACGGGCTGCTTGACCTCTTCGTTGCCAACTACGTGGAGTTTGACCTGGCGCACGCACCCTTGCCGTCGCTGCAGGTGCCCAATTGCAACTACGAGGGCGTGCCGGTCTACTGCGGGCCCAAGGGGCTGGGGTTCCCGCAGCACTCGCTCTACCGCAACAACGGCAATGGCACCTTCACCGACGTTTCGAAAGAGTCGGGCGTGGCTGCGATGCGCGGCTCCTACGGGCTGACCGCGGTTGCCTTTGACGCCGATGACGATGGCTGGCCGGACATCCTGGTGGCCTGCGACTCCACACCCAGCCTGCTGCTGATGAACAACCGCGATGGCACTTTTCGCGAGGAGGGACTGCTGCGGGGCGTGGCGCTCTCAGGCGACGGGGTGGAGCTGGGGGGCATGGGGCTGGGCATTGGGGACTACAACCTGGACGGCCGGCTTGATGTTCTGAAGACGCATTTTCAGCAGCAGTCCTCTGGCATTTACCGCAACGAGGGCAAGGGCGAGTTCTCGGACGTAAGCAATGCCGCGGGCCTGGGCGCGGAGCGCCGCTTCATCAGCTGGGGCGCGTGCCTGCTGGACCTCGATAACGACGGCTACCCTGACATCTTTATCTCGACCGGCACAACCAATCCGGAGCTGGGGCGGGTGTACGCGAAGTACCCGGCGCGGAGCCCCAGTCTGCTCTTTCGCAATAACGGGCGGGGCGCGGACGGCGAGTTCACCTTCAGCCCGGTTGGTGCTGACCAGGCGGGCCCCTTCTTTGCCGCGCCGCATATGAGCCGCGGCTGCGCCTTTGGCGACTTTGACAATGACGGCGACCTGGACATCGTGGTGATGAACATGAATGAGACACCGTCGCTGTTACGAAACGACGCGCCCGCCGGCCACAAGTGGATCAAGGTGCGGCTGGAAGGCGTGCACAGCAACAAGAGCGCCATCGGGTCGCGCGTCCGGGTCTCCTATGGCGGCAAACAGCAGGTGCAGGAGGTCATGTCTTCGGGGAGCTATCTCTCGTCCAACGACCCTCGCCTGCACTTTGGCCTGGGCAGTGCGACGACGGTTGACCTCGAGGTGCGATGGCCCGACGGCAAGATGGAGACGCACGCGGGCGTGGCCGCCGGGCAGCTGGTGACGATTCGCGAAGGACAGGGCATTGTGAAAGGGAGACCCTTCCGGGGCTGACCCTGGGAGCGGAGTGCGGGGTCTTTACCGCGCCGCCTCCGGATAGACGGCAATGCGGTGTTCGCGCACGGTGAGCTTGAGCGTCTGCTGGTTGGTCTGGGAGACGAGGGCCTCGGACTTGCGCAGCGGCATGTGGCAGTTGACGCAGTCCCGCTCGATGGCCGGGCCGCGCTTTGCGAACTCGCCGCACTGCCGAGCCTGGTGACACTGCAGGCAGATGGGCGAGTAGGCGGCGGCGTCCTGCTGCACCTGGTGCACGTTGTGGCAGGTGCTGCAGGTCATGCTGCTCTGGCGGAAGCAGGCGCTGCGCTCCAGCAACTGCATCTGGTTGCCGTGCACGTCCACGCCCAGGGTGGAGCCGGGGGCAGGCAGCTGCAGATATCGGGCCAGCGTGTCTCCCGGATGGAACGACAAGGCGGGAGCGAGGGATGTGCCGAGGCCCGCGTGGCAGAGCGCGCAGCCATCGAGCTGCCGCGCGCGGGGGAGCGTGGCCGGGTTCACGATGGCCTTGGAGACGCCGGGCGCGACCGCAGAGTGGGCCGTGTAGAGGGCCACGTGCTGCTGCCCCGGCCCGTGACAGGTCTCGCAGGAGATGCTGAGCACCAGGCTGGTCCGGTTGAAGCGATTGGACGGGGGAGCCAGCGACTCAAAGGAGCTGCCGTGACACTCCAGGCAGCGGGGCACGATGGGACGGTCAAAGCGCACCGAGCCGTCCTCGTAGCCGGGACTGTTGATCCACTGGCGGGTCTCGGCCCACCAGGAGACGGGCAGTTCAAACAGGTCGTCGCCCTTCCAGTAGAGGTAGGTCTGCGACTTGCGGCCCGCGCCGACCACGAGGTCAAACCGCTGGCCGAGCTCGATCGCCTTGCCCGGTGCGATCTGGTTGACGGCTGTCTGGTGAAAGCCGTCCGGGTCGGCCGTCATTCTGAAGGACAGGGAAGGATTGGCGGTCTCGAGCACGTTGCTGCCGGGGTCGAAGCTGCCGGCAATGGTGTGCGGGTCGGGCAGTTGCGAGGTGAGGTGGTGGGCGGTTGGCTGGTAGCCGGCGGACTCCTTCTGGTGGCAGGGCAGGCAGGCGGCGTCGCCAACGTAGGCGTTGCGCGGGTTTTTCTCTGCTGGGGCGGGGCGGCGGTGCGTTGTCTCGGCGCCGCCGCCGGGCGAGGGCAGCAGCAGGATCAGCGGCAGGAGAAGCGGCAGGATGCCCCAGCGAATACGCCTGCGGCCGCGATCGATAGCGAGCACTCGCAAATCACTCCTTAGCCAGAGAAGCCCGCCGCACCAGCCCTGTAGCTGCACTCTAGGCTATACCGAATGCCTGTGCCGGGCGGCCGAACAAGCGCGTCAGCGGGCGGTGCGACGCGGCCGAACGGCGCTGTGAACGGCGCTGCTAGAATCCGGGCAGTGCTCCCGCTCGGCCCCATGCGTTTCCCCCTGCTTCTGAACGCAGTGCTTGTAGCTTTGACGGCGCCGGCTCTCGCTGCTGCTGCCGTTGCCGCCCCTGGGACGACCCCCGGGTGCGTGGGGCCGGCGTCGCTCCAGGCGCAACTGCGCACCCAGCCCGCCCCGGCGCAGCAGGCACGGGCGCACATGGAGCTGGGCGCCTGGTTTGAGCAGCACGCGCAGACAGCCTGTGCGCGTGAGGCGTATCGCCACGCCATCAAGGATGCGCCGCAGTCCCCGGCGCCGGTGCACGCGCTGGCAGCCACGCTGATCGCAGGGGGAGAGTACGAGGCGGCCATCGAGGCGCTGCACCCTCCGGTCCACGACGAACAGCTGACGCTCGATCTGGCCCTGGCGGAGGCCCGGGCGGGTCGCCTGAACCAGGCAGGAGCCACCCTGACGGACGCGCTGCGGGCGCACCCTGACGCGCCCCGGCTCACGTCGGCGCTGGTGGTCATCCTGGGGAACCAGGGTCGCTTTGAAGACGCCTACCGGCTGGCCGCGCGGCTGGTCAAGCTGCACCCCGGGGACCCGGAGGTGCAGAAGCTCTACCTGCGCGTCCTGGTCTCGACGCACGATGCGGGCACAGCGCGCCCGCTGGCCCAGAGGCTCCTGACCGCGTCGCCGCACGACGGCGAGCTGCTCTATCTGAGCGGGGTGCTGGAGCGCGAGGCGGGCGAGTTTCCGCAGGCGCGCGATCACCTGCAGCAGGCGGTTGCCGTCAACCCCGCCTACGCCGATGCCCAGTACAACCTGGGGCTGGCGCTGGCGGGTACCGGCGACGACGCCGGCGCAAAGGAGCATCTGGAACGAGCGATTGCGCTCGGCACAACGGGCCCTGAGGTGCACCTGGCCCTCGCGAAGGCCGACCGCACCCTGGGCCAGACCGAACCGGCAGAGCAGCAGATGGCCCTCTACCAGCAGGGGATCCAGGCGGGCGCCAACCGGCAGATGGCGGCCAGCAAGAGTCAGGATGCGGCTGAGGCGCTGGCCAAAGGCGATGCGGCAAAGGCTGCGAGCCTCTATCGCGAGGCGCTGGAGCTGACTCCGCGGGATGCGGCGCTGGCCTACACGCTGGCGATTGCGCTGGGGCAGGCCGGGGATGTGGCCGGGGAGCAGGCGGCGCTGGAAGAGTCGCTGCGGCTGGACCCGGGCTCTGCCGCGGCCGAGACGCAGTTGGGCTACGTGCTCTACACGGGCGGCGACTACCCGGCAGCCGAGCAGCACTTCCGCACGGCGCTGCGGACCGCGCCCGCGGACACCCAGGCCTGGATCAGCCTGGCTGCCACGCTGGCCAGCGAGTCGCGCTTGCCCGAGGCGCAGGCGGCGCTCGACAAGGCGCTGCGGCTGGAACCGCGCAACGCGCAGGCGCTGCAGCTCCGAAAAGAGTTCCTGGCCTCGGGGGCACCGGCCCCGGGGCACTGAGGGGCGCTTCCGCCTGCCCATGGCCGGGTACGGCGCTCTTTGCCGCCGTACCAAAACGGTCTTCCGTGACACCACCGGACTGGTGCGGACTGTTGACAGAGGAGACACGGCGGGGTAGCGTGCAGGTACCCTCCCGGAGTCCAATCTCTCCCAACCAGAGACACTCATGATGCGTGCTCCCCTACCCGGCCAGCGGCGCCAGGCAGTCCTTTGCTCCGCGCGAGGCTCCCGGCCAGCCTTGCTGCTTTGCCTGCTGGTGGCCGCGGGCAACCTGCCGGCGCAGCGCCCGGCAGGTGAAGCGGACCAGGGTGTGCGTGCGCCCGCGGAGATCTCGCTCCAGGTGCTGCTGGAGAGCAGGAAAGACAAGCCGGTCGACGACCTCAAGGCCTCGGACATCAAGGTGAGTGATGCGGGACGGCGCGTGGATGCGCGCGAGCTGCGCATCACGTCCGCGCCTGGCGGCGATGAGCTGGTGACTCTGATCTTTGACCAACTGGACCCCGCGGCGGCAAGAAACGCCGCCCGCGCCGCCCGGACCATCCTCAAGGACCTAGGCGACCCGCGGGTTGCGGTCAGTGTCTGGTCGATTGAGGACCGCTTTCGCATGGAGCAGGCCTACACACGGCAGGGCGCCCTCGTCGATGCGGCGATCGGCGCGGCCACTGCCGTGCGCCGTGCGAATGCGCCCGTGCCCGCGGCTGCCGCGGCACCGGCTCCCGAAGGAGGGCCCGTTGCCGGCGGTCCTGAGGGGGCTAACGGGTCGTTGGCCGGCAGCGATAGGCGGTGGGAGCTGAGCGCGGCCGAAGGCCTGCACGAGGCGCAGCGGCTGGTCGAGGAACAGCACGCCCCGCCCGGCACCGCCAGCCTGATGGCTATCGCCCGCACCGAGCGCGACCTGCCCGGCCGCAAGGCAGTGCTCTACTTCACCCAGAGCGTGCCCTCTGACCTTTCCGCGGCCGACCTCTTCAAGCGCACCTCGGAGTACCTGCGCGATGCGGGCATCAGCCTGTACGCGATCAACATGAACGCCATCGACGAGCATGCCAGCGATGGGCTGGTGAGCGCGATGGCCATGGGCAGCGTGACCACGGCCGCGCGGACCAACAAGGTCTACGGTACGGCCATGACCCCCAGCGGTCCGGTCAGCACGTTCGGCATCTCGACCGCCCAGCCCTCCTACCACAATGACCCGGCGGGCCTGGAGTTCAGCGGCCTCGAGACCAGCAAGAACCTGCTCGCGCAGCTTGCCGAGTCTTCCGGGGGCAAGTATGACAGCGGCGACGGCAACCTGAAGAAGATTGCCCGCCAGCTGGGCGACTCCCTGACCAGCTACTACACCCTCACGTATCCGGTGGACTCGGAGCGCATGGACGGCAGCTTCCACGCGGTCTCGGTGGTGCCGGTGCGACCGGGGCTGAGGATCAAGGCGCAGCCGGGCTACTTCGCCTCCCGGCCGGGCGGTGCCGGGCCTGGCGCCCTGCTGGCCCAGCGTGGCGGCGAGCTGGAGCGCCTGGAAAGCGGCGCCACCCCGGCAGAGATGAAGTTTGACGCAGCGGTGCTGCGCTTTGGCCAGACGGCCGGGGGCGTCCACAGCGTCATCGCGCTCGAACTGCCCATCGACCAGCTGGATCTGCACCTGGACGCCGATACCGACCTGGTCTCGCTGCATTGCTCGGTCGCGGCCGAGGTCGTCAACAGCTCGGGCGCGACGGTAGCCCGCTTTGTCGAAGAGGTACGTCGTCACGGCTCGGCCGACAACGAGGAGCGCCTGCGCACGCAGTTCGTCTCCGTGGAGCGGGCGGTGAGCCTGCCGGCGGGGCCCTATCGCCTGAACCTGGTGGTGCGCGACTGGAACGCGGGCACGGTGGCCAAGCGGTCGCAGCCGATCGAGCTGACGGCGATCGATGATCCCGGGCTGATGAGCGACCTGGTGCTGGTGCGGTCGACCGAGCAGGCGAGTGGGGAGGCGCGTACCCTGCGGTACCGCAATGAACGCGTCGTGCCGAACCTGAGCGGGCGCGTGGCAGGCGATGGCACCCCGGTCTACTTCCAGATCTACTCCGGACAGGGCACCTCTCGCTTGGAAGAGGTGCACCTGGAGGTGTCAAAGGACGGCAGACTGCTGCATCGCTACCCGGTACGGACGGAGGGGATGCAGCCCGGCCAGGGCGCCTCGTTGGTGATACCGGTGAAGCTGGACGCGGGCGCCGGCAGCTACGATGTTGCCCTTTGCCTGGCGCGTGGAGGCCACACCCTGCTGAGGCATCTGGCCGTGGCCAGCGTGGCTGCCGATGCGGCTTCGTCGGCCTCGTCTCCCAAGCCTTCGGGGGACCTGGCCGCGCCGGCTGCCGAGGCGCAGGATTTCGCCATGCCCAGCATGGAAGCTGACACCCCGCGCCCGCCCGGGCCAGGGGTTGCTGCGCCCGGGCGGACGCTCTCGGCTGACGAGAGCCGGACGCTGATCCTGGCTGCGCAGCAGAAGGCGATGGCCTACACGGAGTCGCTGCCCAACTTCATGTGCGCCGAGTCGATCGAGCGTACGGTGGATCGCAATGGCTCCGGCGTGTGGAAGCACCGCGACTCCATCGTTGAGCTGCTGAAGTACCACGAGCACGCCGAGAAGCGCACGCTGCTGGAGCTGAATGGAGAGCGCAGCGGCCTGGATCCGGATCAGCTGGAGGGCGCGCGATCGAATGGCGAGTTTGGCGGCATCCTGGCCAGCATCTTCGATCCTGCTGCCGGAGCCAAATTCGAGTGGCTCAAGTCCGAGCGGCGCGAAGGCGGCACGCTCCAGGTCTTCAGCTACAAGGTGCCGGGCGACACGTCGCTCTACTTCCTGACCGACCACAGCGGCGCCCGGATGCGTGCCGGCATCCATGGCGAGGTCTTCATCGATGAGGATACGCATGCGGTGCGGCGGCTGGTCGCGAACACGGACCCGCTGCCGGGGGCCTTTGGCATCCGCTCCAGCTGGATGTGGATTGACTATGACTACGTGGCCATCAACGGCCACGATTACCTGCTGCCCAGCAGAGGCGAGGTTGGCTTGAAGCAGGGGAGACACCAGGCGATCGCGAACCGCTTCCGCTTTAGCGACTATCGCCGCTTCGGTTCCCGGTCTCGCATTGTGGAGCTGGGGGCAAACGCACCCGCCGATCCGGCCGGCCACTAACGGGGGCCCCGCTCGCCGGGACTGCGGTGGAGCCTGTAGGCAGGCGCCGCTGAAGACGCAATCCGCCGCAATCTACCTATTTGTGGCGTGGCACGGAACCTGCCCCGGGGGGCACCGAGACGGTTCCCGAGCCGGCGGTGATGGTGGCGCTGTGCCCGCTACTGTTGGTCAGAGCGACGGCCACCACGATTCCGGCGGCC
>DASWUY010000478.1:0-2444 GCA_036401435.1 Acidobacteriaceae bacterium
TCCCTGCCGATACATCTAGTGGCCACTGTACACGAGAGGTAGAACATCTATGTCGCGCAGATTCGCAGCTCTTACCCTGTTGGCGCTGGTCATTGCCTGTCCTCGACTTCGAGCGCAAGTGGAGGCGTCCGCGACCAAGCCCTTTTCGGCCTACGGCTACGCCCTCGCCAGCGGGTCGGAGCATGAGATGGATTATGGTCATGCGCTGGGCGGCAGCGGTGGCATCGTGCTGCAGCATAGCCGGTGGATGGCGCTCGATATGCGCGGCTCGATCCTGCGCGCCCGCGTTCCCCTCCACACCTACATCGGCGAGGCCGGGCCCCGGGTCTCGCGCCGGTATGGACCGATGCGCTTCTATCTGGAAGGGCTGGGCGGCCTGGGCCACTCCGGCTATCGTGCCTATACAGTACCCCTGCCACCCCTCAGGAGCGCCTACGGCGCCGTCTGGTCGATCGATGGCGGACTCGACCTGCGGGTGACCCCGCGCTTCCAGTGGCGCGTGGCCGACTACAACTACAGCCACATCTATGCCGGCTCCGGAGCCAAGCCGGCCATTCTGAGCACGGGCGTGGTCTACCGCTTCTTCTAGGCGCCCCTGCTCCATCGAGCGAAAGAAAGCGGGTAGGCCCCCCGCCCACGGGACGAATTCCCGCCG
Organism: Acidobacteriaceae bacterium; assembly: GCA_036401435.1. Classification (GTDB taxonomy): domain Bacteria; phylum Acidobacteriota; class Terriglobia; order Terriglobales; family Acidobacteriaceae; genus EB88. The sequence continues at coordinate 656 of DASWUY010000478.1, forward strand.
CCTTGCCGCAGCAGTGCTGCAGACGTGCCGAATAAGTGTTCCCCGTCAGCAGCAGCCCGTGCTAAGCTCAGCCCCAACGATGCGTTACGCGATCCGACTGCGGAGAGACACGGCGGCTGGCCCCGGGCCGGCAGCGAACGTGTGCTTGTCCCTGCACCCATCGCACTCTGTGCGCGCGACCATCTGCCACCTGTCCGCTGCATCTGCAGGCAACACGGCTGTGCGCGGGCTTCTCCGCACGCCGCTGCCTCGCCCCTCCGCCTCACGACCTAGCCTCTTCGGCAGCGCCTAGTCAACGCTGCCCGGGGCTCGGCACCCACCCCGCAACAAGGCGGCCGGTGTGCCAGGCTTTGATCGAAGCCGACCTGGTACCTCTCCCCTGTTCCGCGCCCTTTCTGCTGGCCCACCCGGCTGTCCGCCACACTTGCGGGGCTGGCGCTCAAGAGAAGGCGGCGCTCTGTCACCGGAGCACCCAAAGCATGACCAGCAAACGATAGAAGGAGACGCCCATGCCCAGCCTGACGCACGATGGCAACACCCTGGTAGACCGCAAGTCAGAGTTGTATGAGCAGTATGGCCCCAGGATTCTGGGCGCGCTGCCCGGCCCCAAAGCGCGCCGGGTCGTGGAGCAGGACGACCGCTACATCTCGCCCAGCTACACGCGCTCCTACCCCATGGTGGCCAAGCGCGGTCGGGGCCTGCGGGTAGAAGACGTGGACGGCAACACCTTCCTGGACTTTGCCGCCGGCATCGCCGTCACCTCCACCGGGCACTGCCATCCTGAAGTGGTGGCAGCCATCCGCGAGCAGGCCGGAGAGCTCATCCACATGTCCGGTACCGACTTTTACTACGAGGGCATGGTCGAGCTGGCCGAGCGCCTGTCCGCCATCGCCCCCATGCCGGGCCCGCACCGCTTCTACTACGGCAACTCCGGCGCCGAGGCGGTGGAATGCGCGCTCAAGGTGGCCCGCTACCACACCGGTCGGCAGAACGTGATCGCCTTCTTCGGCGCCTTCCACGGCCGCACCATGGGCGCGCTCTCGCTCACCGGGTCCAAGCCGCAGCAGAAGCGGCGCTTCTCCCCCATGCTTCCCGGCGTCACCCACGTGCGGTACCCCTACGCTTATCGCGGCTGCTCCGGGGGCCCCCAGGCAGAGGAGGCCTTCGCCCTGGGCTGCGCGCGGTACATCGAGGAGAAGCTCTTCAAGACCACGCTCGCGCCCGAAGAGGTGGCGGCGATCTTTGTCGAGCCCATCCAGGGCGAGGGCGGCTACGTGGTGGCGCCTGCCGTCTTCATGCAGGAGCTGCGCCGTATCTGCGACCGGCACGGCATCCTCCTCGTGGCAGACGAAGTCCAGTCCGGCGCCGGGCGCACCGGCAAGTGGTGGGCCATCGAGCACACGGGCGTTGAGCCGGACATCGTCTGCATGGCCAAGGGCATCGCCTCCGGCATGCCCCTCGGCGTGTGCATGACGCGCGCCGCCATCATGGACTGGAAGCCGGGCTCGCATGCCTCCACCTTTGGCGGCAACCCGGTTGCCATTGCCGCCGCCCTGGCCACGCTCGACGTGCTGGAGCGGGAAGGCGTCGCCAACGCGGCCGTGGTAGGCGCGGCGATGCTGCAGCGCCTTGAGGGCTGGGTCGCGAAGCACCCCATCGTCGGCCAGGTGCGCGGCCGCGGGCTCATGATCGGCATCGAGATCGTCAAGGACCAGAAGACGCGCGAGGTGGCCGCCTCCTGGCGCGACCGGATCGTCGAGCTGGCCTTTGAGCGCGGGCTGCTGATCCT
>DASWUY010000479.1:0-3687 GCA_036401435.1 Acidobacteriaceae bacterium
TCCCCATGGCAGCAAACAAGGTCGTTCTCGCGTACTCCGGTGGTCTCGACACCTCGATCATCATCCCCTGGCTCAACGAAAACTATGGCCTCGATGTCATCGCCATGGTCGCTGACGTGGGCCAGGGTGAGGACCTCGATGCGGTCGTCGCCAAGGCCTACGCCACTGGCGCCAGCAAGGTCGTCGTGCGCGACCTCCGCGAGGAGTTTGTCCGCGACTACATCCTGCCTACCGTCCAGGCCGGAGCGCTCTACGAGAACAAGTACCTCCTCGGCACCTCCATCGCCCGCCCTGTCATCGCCAAAGCCCAGGTCGAGGTAGCCCTCGAAGAACGCGCCACCACCGTCGCCCACGGCTGCACCGGCAAGGGCAACGACCAGGTCCGCTTCGAGCACGCCTACCAGGCGCTCGCCCCCGAGCTCACCTGCATCGCGCCCTGGCGCGAGTGGACCCTCACCTCCCGCGAAGCCTGCCTCGACTACGCCGAAGCGCACGGCATCCCCGTCGCCGCCAGCCGCGAGAAGATTCACTCCCGCGACCGCAATCTCTGGCACGTCAGCCACGAGGGCGGCGAACTCGAAGACGCGGGCAACGCGCCCTTTGACTCCACCTGGACCATGACCCGCAGCCCCCGCCAGGCCCCTGATCAGGAGGAGCACGTCACCCTCGGCTTTGACCGCGGCATCCCCGTCTCGGTCGACGGCCAGACCCTTGAGCCCGTCCAGCTCGTCGAGCTCCTCAACGAGATCGGCGCCCGCAACGCCATCGGCCGCATCGACCTGGTCGAAAACCGCTTCGTCGGCATCAAGTCCCGCGGCTGCTATGAGACTCCCGGCGGCACCCTCATCGTCTCCGCCCACCATGAGCTCGAGGCGCTTACCCTCGATCGCGAGACCTCGCACTACAAGCAGCACGTCGGCCTCACCTACGCCGACCTCGTCTACAACGGCCTCTGGTTTACCCCGCTGCGCGAGGCACTGGACGCCTTTGTCGCCAGCACCCAGCAACATGTAACCGGTACCGTGACACTCTCGCTCTACAAGGGCAACATCGCCGTCGCCGCCCGCTCCTCCGACTACTCTCTCTACTCGAGCGATCTCTCCTCCTTCACCATGGGCGCCAGCTACGATCAAAAGGATGCCGCCGGCTTCATCCGCATCCTCGGCCTGCCCGCCCGGCAGCGTGCCCACCTGCTCCGCGAGCTGAACAAGGAGGTAGCCAAATGAAGATGTGGTCAGGCCGCTTTCGCGAGCCGCTCGACCCCGACTTCGACCAGTGGCAGCGCTCCATCCCCTTCGACCAGGCGCTGCTGCTCGAAGAGACCCAGGCCAGCAAGGCCCATGCCCTCGCCCTGCTCGCCGCCGGCATACTTGACCCCGGCGAGCAGCAGCAGATCGCCGATGCCCTCGACGCCATCGCGGCACGCTTTGATCCCCAGGCCGCTGACTTCGAGCCCGGGCTCCTCGAAGTCAGCGGTGCTGAAGACATCCACCACTTCGTCGAGCTCATGCTCGTCGAACGCCTCGGCACCCTGGGCTTCAAGCTGCACACCGGCCGCAGCCGCAATGAGCAGATCGCCACCGACCTCCGGCTGTACATCCGCGACCGCGCAGCCTCCCTCGCCGCGCTCCTCGCCGGCTGGGCCGAGCAGTTGCTGCTCCAGGCCCGCGCGGCCGACGACGCCGTCATGCCCTCCTACACCCACCTGCAGCGCGCCGAGCCGGTCCTCGTCGCCCACTGGCTGCTGGCCTATGTCGAGATGAGCCTGCGCGATGTCTCCCGCCTCCACGACGCCGTCGCCAGGCTCAACTACTGCCCGCTCGGCTCAGGCGCCATCGCCGGAGCCACGCTCCCCCTCGACCGCCACATCGCCGCCCGCGCGCTCCGCTTTACCGCCCCCACCGCCAACAGCATCGACGCCACGGGCGACCGCGACTTCGTCCTCGAGTACCTCTACACACTCACCCTCATCGGCCTGCACGCCAGCCGCTTTGCTGAGGAGATGATCCTCTTCGCCACCGCCGAGTTCGGCTTTGTCGACCTGCCCGAGGCCTTCTCAACCGGGTCCAGCGCCATGCCGCAGAAGAAGAATCCTGACCTCGCCGAGTTGATCCGCGCCAAGGTAGGCCGCCTCTCCGCCGCCGCGCACACCGTCACCCTCGCCCTCAAGGGCCTGCCGCTCGCCTACAACAAGGACCTCCAGGAGACTCAGGAACCCGTCTTCGCCGCCACCCGCACCACCCAGACCATGCTCCTGCTGCTGGCCCGGTTCACCTCCGCCGTGCGCTTCCGTACCGCGCCCATGCGCGCCGCCGCGCAGAGCGGCTACCTCAACGCCATGGCTGCCGCCACCTACCTGGTGCACAAGGGCCTGCCCTTCCGCACCGCGCATGAGCGCGTCGGCGCCGCCGTCCGCCTGGGCCTTGCCCGCGGCTGCGAGCTGGAGCAGCTGCCCCTGGCCGAACTGCAGGCCATTGCGCCCGAGTTCGGGCCGGATATCTACGACGCCCTCACCCTTGAAGCCACCCTGGACTGCCACGACGTCTTCGGCGGCACCGCCCGCACCCAGGTGCGCGCTTCCCTCGCCACCGCCGAGGCCCGCGTCGCCGCCCTCCTCGCTTCCACCCGGCGCGTCACGGATAAGGATGTCGTCCATGCAAGTCCGTAAGGCCCGCCTCCAGGACGCAACCCACATCTACGAACTGGTCAACTCGCTCTCCGGAGACGGAACGCTGCTCCGGCGGGCCTTCGCCGAGATCTGCGAAAATGTGCGCGACTTCACCATCGCCGAGAGTGACTCCGGCGCCTTCCTCGGCTGTGGCGCCCTGCACCTCTACGGTCCGCACCTGGCGGAGGTCCGCTCCATCGTCGTCCGGCCTGAAGCCAAGGGTCAGGGCGCCGGCGGCAGGCTCCTCGCCGCCCTGCTTGAAGAGAGCGAAGAGCACAGCATCGGCTGCGTCTGCCTGTTTACCCGTATCCCCGACTTCTTCTTCCGCTACGGCTTCCGCGTCGTTACCGAGCGCTCCACGCTACCCGACAAGATCTACAAGGACTGCCAGAGCTGCCCCCGGCTCTATCGCTGCGATGAAGTAGCCATGGCCCGCGGCGAAGTACCCAAGGTCTCGATCCTCGGCACCCGCGCCCAGGCCGAGCAGCTCATCCACATCGGCTAGCCGCCGGCAAGAATCTACCGCACCAACCCAAACCCATCCGCCGGCCAGTAGATAAACGCCGCCTTGCCATAGATCAGCTCCCGCGGCACCGCGCCAAAGTCCCGGCTGTCACTCGAGATGCTGCGATGGTCCCCCATCACCCAGTACTCGTCCTGAGGAATCACCTGCTCGCTCACCGAGCGTTGATCCACATACCGGGGCTCCACGTAGCCCTCCTGCACCTCGACGTGGTTCACATACACCCGCCCATCCACAATGCGCAGGTCGTCCCCGGGCAGCGCGATCACCCGCTTGATGTAGCTCTTCGCCGGGTCTCGCGGATAGTGAAACACCACCACGTCCCCGCGCGAAATACTCTCGAAGCGGTACAGAAATTTGTTGATGAAGAGCCGATCCTGGTCATGCAGACGCGGCTGCATGCTCGTGCCCTCCACCCGTACCGGCTGGTAGAGACAGGTGATGATCACCATCGACGCCACCACCGAGATGCCCAGGTCCCGCGCCCACTGGCGCA
>DASWUY010000480.1:0-5286 GCA_036401435.1 Acidobacteriaceae bacterium
CCACCTCCCACGCAGCGCCCAGCTGCTGGGCGTCCTCTGGCTCGCAGCAGGCATCGCCGTCGCCGCAGCCATGCGCCTCCACCGCCGCTCCCACCCCGCCTCACCCTGAGCCAACACCCCTCAGTCCCACGAAGAACGATCTCTGTGCGGCAAGGGCATAGAAAGCTCCGCCCTACTTCCCAATGCAAAACGTAGAAAAAATCAGATGCAACACGTCATCCGAAGTCGTCTGCCCCGTCAGCGCATCCAGGTGCTGGAGCGCCCCGTAGAAATCCAGCAGCACCATCTCGTGCGGCACCTCCCTCCGCGCCGCCTCCATCCCCGCCTCCACCGCCGCACGCGCCGCCTCCACTGACCGGTGCTGCCGCAGGTTCGTCACCAGCCCGGTCTCCTCGCTGCCCGCAGGCGCCTGCAGCCGCCCGCGGATCGCCTCACGCAGCTCCGGCACTCCCTCGCCTGTCCGCGCCGAGGTAAGCACCACCGGCATCTCCGCGCACCCATCCAAGGCCTGCGCAACCGCCACCGCTCTCGCCCCATCCCCGCCAAGCAGGTCGCACTTGTTCAACACCACCATCCCCCGCCCTGCAGCCAGCCCGGGCAGCAGCCGCATCCCCTCGCCGCCCCGCAGCACCGCCGAGCCGTCCAGCACCAGCAGCACCAGGTCCGCCTCCGCGACCGCCTCCCGCGACTTGGCCATGCCCAGCCGCTCCGCTTCCTCCAGCCCTGCCCCCTCGCGCAGGCCCGCCGTGTCCACTAGCTCCACCGGAATCCCGGCGACCGAAATCCGCTCCGTCACCAGGTCCCGCGTCGTGCCCGGCGCAGCCGTCACAATGGCTCGTTCCCGCTCCACCAAGCAGTTAAACAGCGAGGACTTGCCCACATTCGGCTCGCCCACAATCGCCATCGTCACCCCTGCATGCACCAGCCGCCCATGCTGAAAGGAACGAGCCACCCGCGTCAGCTCCGCTGCAATCGGCTCTGCCTCATCGAGGATCGCCGCCGCACCCAGCGTCGGCGTGTCATCCTCGGCGAAATCAATCCCCGCCTCCAGCTGCGCGATCAGCCGGATCAGGGCCAACTTGCTCGGCGCCACCCGCCGCGACAGCGCACCATCCATCTGCCGCGCCGCCACCCGCGCCTGGTACACCGTGTGCGCCTCGATCAGGTCACGCACCGCCTCGGCCTGCGTCAGGTCTATCCGGCCCGCCAGGAACGCCCTCTGCGTAAACTCGCCCGGCTCCGCCAGCCGCGCTCCCAGCTCCATCATCCGTCCCAGCAGCAGGTCCAGCAGCACCGGCGAACCGTGTGCCGCAATCTCCACCACATCCTCGCCTGTGTACGACCGCGGCCCCGCGAAATAAGTAGCGACCGCTTCGTCCAGCTTCTCCCCGGTCGCCGGATCCATCACCTCGGCCCAACGCGCCCGGTTCGCCTCCAGCGGCCCCGCCACCCGCAGCAGCAGCCCCGCTATCCGCAGCGACTCCGCGCCCGACAGGCGCAGCACCCCGATCCCCCCGCGCCCTGCCGGTGTCGCAATCGCCGCTATCGTGTCGCTGGTGTGCGCGTCCGCCACAGTCGCTTCAGCATACCGGCAGCGCCCCGCACCCCGCCTCGCCGCGTCTTTTTTCATCTGCCACCCGCTCGATCTCCTCCCACGCAGGCCCTCGCCCGAGTATGCTGCTCTGGTGCAACGGGCGGGGTGCAAGAATCCCCCTCTTCCATACGCTCCGTTCTCGGCGAACCCTCGGGCTGCAGGCCCCCCTCTCCTGCCAGGAACCCGAGGAATTGGAGCACTCCTATGCCTTGCTTCCTCCCTAGAATCCAGTGCGTTGTTGCCAGCTGCGTCTTTGCCGCTGCCACCAGCCTCTGCGCCCAGTTCCCTTCCGTCCTCACGGCCGGCTATGACAATGCACGCACCACAACCAACAACGGCGAGCTGTTCCTCATCCCTCAAACGGTCGGCAACGGCAACTTCGGCAAGGTCGGCCAGTATGCCGTTGACGGCCAGGTCGTCGCCCAGCCCCTCTATGTGCCCTGGGCCCACATCGGCAAACGGTTTGTGAACACCCTCTTCGTCGCCACCATGAACAACAGCGTCTATGCCTTCAACGCAGACCAGCCAGGCTCCGCCCCCCTCTGGCAGGTAAACTTCGGACCGCCCGTGCCCAACTACTACGCCGGCACCTGCCCGGCCAACTATGCCACCGGCGCCCAACTCGGCATCCTCGGCACCCCGGTCATCGATCCCGACTTGAACGCCCTGTACGTCGTTTCCGCCAGCCCGGTCCCCAACCAGGCCGCCTACCTGCACACCCTCCACGCCCTTGATTTCCGCACCGGCGCGCCCAAGCACGGCAAGTCCATGCTCATCCAGGCCTCTGTCCCCGGCACCGGCTCCGCCTCCGTCAACGGCACCGTCACCATGGGCCAGGCGAACATGATCCAGCGCCCTGCCCTGCTCCTCTCCGGCGGCACCGTCTATGTCGCCATGGGCGGCTGCGGACCCGATCCCTCCCCCTACCATGGCTGGGTCCTCGGCTATAACGCCGGCAATATCACCCAGCAGACTGCCGTCTACAACTCCACACCCGACGGCGATGAGGGTGGCATCTGGCAGGCCGGCCGCGGCCTCGTCGGCGACTCCGCAGGCTCGGTCTACTTCGAGACCGGCAACGGCACCTCCGACAACCAGCTCGACTTCGGCGACAGCCTCGTCAAGCTCTCCCCCTCCGGCGTCCTCCAGGACTGGTTCACCCCCAGCGATGTCCAGAACCTCAACAACCTCGACCTCGACCTCTCCACCACCTCCCCACTCCTCACCCCCGACACCAACCTCCTCATCGGAGGAGGCAAGCAGGGCGTCGTCTACGTGACCAATGCCGGGGCCATGGGCCACTCCGGCGGCGCCAGGCAGACCTTCCTCGCCACCAACTCCTGCACCCTGTCCTTCAGCGGCTGCCAGAAGATTCACTCCATGGCCTACTGGAGAAACCTCGGCCCCTCCCAGCTCTACCTCTGGGGAACCAACGACACCCTGCGCGCCTTTACCTACACCAATGGCCAGTTCAACACCACGCCAAACTCACAGAGCACCGCAACCGCGGGCTACCCCGGCGGCATCCTCACCGTCACCTCCGTCCTCGGCCTGCCCGGCACTGGCATCGTCTGGGCACTCACCCCAGGCGTGCTCCACGCCTTCTCCGCCATCAACGTAGCCAACGAGCTATGGAACTCCAACCAGAACTCCTCCCGGGACGCTCTCTCCGGCAACTTCCACTTTGAACAATTCACCGTGGTCGCCGGCCGCGTCTACGTCCCCGACAACCAGAACCACGTCGTCGTCTATGGCCTGCTCCGTTAGGCCACCGACGCACAAGGGGGCTCCAGCCATACCGGAGCCCCTAAGCCACGGAAAAAGGGGGCTCCAGTCGTACCGGAGCCCCCTTTGCACTTGCACGTCAAGACCCGCCTCTACCTCCGCCGCATCTCCCGTCCCCCAGGCCGCGCATACGCCGTAGGCTGCGGTGCCTCGTATCGCGCGTGGTCATACCCCTTCGGAAAGACCACCAGCGCCCGCTGCGGCCCCTCCCCCACAGACTCCGTCTCCACATCCTCAAAACTGCGGAACGCCAGGTGCAGCATGCGCCGCTCCCGCGAGCTCATCGGCGCAAACGGGCATGGCCGCCCCGTTGCCCGCACCTCCTCCACGGCCCTCTCGGCAGAGCGCTTCAGCTCTCTCGCCCGCAGCGCCTTGAAGTTCTCCGCGTCAAACGAAACACGGTCGTGCTCCTCCGCCTCCAGGCGAATGATCTTCCCCGCCACATGCTCCAGCGCCCGCAGCAGCTCGCCATTGCGCGCCGTCACCAGCCCCGCATCCGGCCCGGCCAGCTCCACGTAGATCTCCCGCGCTTCAAACCCGTCCGGATCCGCCGCCCCCGGACCGGCCGTGATCCGGTACCGCAGCCGCAGCGCCCCCGGCGCCGTCAACAACTTCAAGAAACCGGCAATCGTTTGCGCAGCAGCTTTCAGGTCTTCTATCGGCATGGTCGGTAGTATCGCATCTCACCCCGCCGCCGCGCCCCCCAGGTACACCCGCCACGAAGTGGCCGCCAGCCGCGCAGGCGGTCTAGCCTTTGCACCAGCCGCGCAGCGGAGGGTCGAGCCTTTGCACCAGCCGCGCAGCGGCGGGTCGAGCCTATGCACCAGCCGCGAAGCGGGTCGAGCCATTGCACTCATGGCTCAAGCCCGCAACTCAGGCTCCCGGTACCCGAAGAACCGGTTCTTCTTGATCAGCTCCGCAATCTCCGGCGGCACCATCGGGATCCACGACGGGTCCTCGTTCTTGATCCGCTTCAGAATGTCCCGCGAGAAGATGTCCAGCGCCTCTTCGTTATAGTCATCCAGCTGCTTGATCTTGCCGCCCGCCACCACGTGGTGATACAGGTTGCGCACGTCCGGCGCAATCTCCGCCGTATCCACCTTCCGTATCGCCTTCGTCACCGGGTCGCGGTAGGGATACACATAAATGCGCAGATCCTTCGTGAAAAGCTTCCCAAACCCCTCCAGGATCCCGCCCTCCAGCGCCGCATACTGTTGCTCGTTGAACAGCACCTCCAGGCTCGACACCCCCATCGTCAGCGCAATCGGCTCCGTCGTGTAGCGCGCCAGCCACTTCGCCAGCCGGTAGTACGCAAAGTAGTCCGAGATCAGCACCGTCTTCCCCGCCGCCGCAAGCAGGTCCGCCCGCGCCAGAAAGTCGTTGAGATCTATCTCCCCATCCGACATCAGGTTGCTCATCGTTATCTCGGTCAGCTCCACAATCTGCTCCGGAGCCACGTGCAGCTCCGTCGCAAACCGCGCGTGCGCGCTGTTCAGCATGTCGATGTTCACCAGCGTCGGCGGCCGAAAGCTCCCCCGCTCCACCAGGATCGGCCGCTTCCTCAGCACCTCCGACGGCTGCAGCACCTCGCCCGAGGGCCCGAACATCGCCGCACCCGAGAGCCCCAGCTGTACCAGCTTCAAACTCATCACCCGGTTGTCCACATGCCGGAACTCGATCCCCGAGAACTCCGCCATGTCGATCTCGATCCGGTCCGTGGTCAGGTTATCGAGCAGCGACTCCAGCATCTTGTCCGGCGTCTGGTGCAGGAAGAACGCGCCATACAACAGGTTCACGCCCACAATCCCCAGCGCCTCCTGCTGCAGGCTGTTCTCGTGGTCCAGCATCCGCACGTGAATGACAATCTCCGAGTCGGCGTCCTTTGGGTGCGTCTGGTACTTCACCCC
>DASWUY010000481.1:0-6471 GCA_036401435.1 Acidobacteriaceae bacterium
AGAACGACGACTACAACGCGATCATGGCCGAGGCACTTGCGGACAGGTTAGCCGAGGCTTTTGCTGAGTGCCTGCACAAGCGGGTTCGGCAGGAATGGGGGTATGGGCGCGATGAACAGCTTACGGCTGCGGACCTGATTCACGAAAAGTATCGGGGCATACGGCCCGCGGCGGGCTATCCTGCTTCCCCTGACCACACGGAGAAAGGAACGCTGTGGCGTTTGCTGGATGTGGAGGCAAACGCAGGCATCCAGATTACCGAGTCCTTTGCCATGTGGCCCGGGTCGAGCATCAGCGGGCTCTATTTTGCGCATCCTGCGTCACGGTACTTCAGCCTGGGAAAGATCGGGCGCGACCAGGTAGAAGATTACAGCCGCCGCAAGGAGATGAGCGTGGCAGAGGTAGAGCGATGGCTGGGGCAGAACCTGAACTATGACCCTGCGGAGTAGTTGCGTAGCAGGCTGATCAAGGAGTCAGGGAGACGTGCGGACGTGTAAGGAGAGCTCGCATGGTCAGGGGCGCCGCTGGTCCTGATTGGTCTTAGCCGGGCTCAACTGAAATGCGGGATGATGCGAGGGAGGAACGACTCTGGTGCGGGAGATTTCGGGTGAGTTGGTGGACCTGATCGGGATCGAACCGATGACCTCTTCCATGCCATGGAAGCGCGCTCCCAGCTGCGCCACAGGCCCACGTGCGGTACAGGTATTATTCTCCCCGACCGGGCCTCATTCGTCAAACTCCATACCTGCTTAGGGCAGGTGAGCCATGCGAGCTTCGATATAGCGCTCGATCACCTGCTCGAGTATGCCGCGAGCCTCCAGCAGGAACTCAACGGCATCGCGCGCTGCCCCGTGGCCGCCGAGGCTCGGGGCAATCCAGTGAGCCACATCCTTGACCTGCTGCCGTGCATTCGCCACCGCCATGGCTAGTCCGCACACGCGCATCACCGGCAAGTCGATCACATCATCACCGAGGTAAGCCACCTCATCAATCGAGACGTTCTCGGCATCCAAAATGCGTTGCACAGCGGCGAGCTTGTTGCCCTGACCCTGGTAGACGTGCTTGAGGCGCATATCGCGCGCGCGCAGCGCGACGGCCTCAGAGATGCGCTTGGTAACGATCGCGCATTCGATACCCCCGAGCCGCGCCAGCGAGACGCCGGAGCCGTCCTGTGCGTTGAATGCCTTGGCCTCGATCATGGTGGGTGACACGACGGCATAGCCCCCGCGCGCCTCCATGGCCTGGGCCTGCGCGCCGGTGTCGGAGCTCGGACCGGGGGCTGGAAAAAGCCAGATGCTGCCGTCGGTGAGTACGCCATCCACGTCAAAAATCAGTATCTTGATGCGACGCGCCCGCTGTGTTGCCTCCCGCTGCGCCGGCGTAAGCTGCTGATTGACCATATCCACGATTGTAGAGCTTTCTGGCAGCGACCTCCGCAGGGCGAAGAGCAAGAGAAGGTCACGCTAGAATGGCGCATGGCGTCTCTCTCGACCAAGCTGCCTGCTCTGGATTGGGCTCACCCGGTTGTGCAGGAATGGTTTACGGCAAAGTTCGGGAGCCCGACGGAGCCGCAGACGGAAGGCTGGCCGCACATCCTGGCCGGCCGCTGCACGCTCATCTCGGCGCCGACCGGATCAGGCAAGACGCTGGCTGCGTTTCTTATCTGCATTGACCGGCTGATTCGGAAAGCGATTGAGGGCCGCCTCGCGCCGGTTACCGAGATCGTCTACATCTCTCCCCTGAAGGCGCTTTCAAACGATGTCCAGAAAAATCTGGATGGTCCGCTGGCGGAGATACAGGCGCTCGCCATGGAACGCGGGTATCTGTGCCCGGAGATACGGACGGCGGTGCGTACCGGTGACACGCTGCCGAAGGAACGCGTGGCCATGCTGAAGCGGCCGCCGCACATCCTGGTCACTACGCCGGAGTCGCTCTACATCCTGCTTACGGCGGAGAAGAGCCGCAACAACCTGCGCCACGTGCGCACGGTGATTGTGGACGAGATACACGCGATGGCGGATGACAAGCGTGGAGCCCACCTGACGCTTACGCTGGAGCGGCTGGACGCGCTGGTCTGCGGTGAAAACAGGCTTTGCGCGGGAGCGATGCTGGTGGGCGCGGCGGCCCGGCCCCAGCGCATCGGCCTGTCGGCGACGCAGAACCCCATCCAGCTGGTTGGCGAGTTTCTGGCCGGCTCGGGAGAAAAAGCGTGCATTGTTGAGGTGGGGCAACGGCGAAGGCTGGACCTCGGGATCGAGATTCCGACAGAAGAACTTGGGTCGATAGCCAGCCACGCGATCTGGGAGAGTATCTGCGGAAGGCTGGCGGAGCTGGCGCTCGAACATCGCTCCACGCTGGTCTTTGTCAACACACGAGCCATGGTGGAGCGGCTGGCTTTCCAGCTGGGTGAACGCATCGGTGCGGAGCTGGTGGCGGCGCACCATGGGAGCCTCTCGCGCCGCCTGCGCCTGGAGGCGGAACGCAAGCTCAAGCAGGGCGAGATACGGATCCTTTTTGCGACGGCTTCGCTGGAGCTTGGGATTGATATAGGAAGCATCGACCTGGTGTGCCAGATCAACTCGCCACGCGCCATCGCGGCAGCCATGCAGCGCGTCGGACGCTCCGGGCATTGGCGGGGGGCGACGCCGAAGGGGCGGTTCTTTGTCACGACGAGAGATGACCTGATCGAGAATGCGGCGCTGGTCCGGGCGATGCGGGCGGGCGTGCTTGACCGCCTGGAACTTCCGGAAGAGCCACTGGATGTTCTGATGCAACAGGTGGTCGCCTGCTGCGCTGCAGAGCCCTGGGACGAGGGCGCGCTCTACTCCTTGGTGCGCCGGGCCTACCCGTATCGGAACCTCACGCCGGCGATCTTCGACGAGGTGCTTACGCTGCTCTCGGAGGGCATCGTGTCGACTCGCGGACGATACGGAGCGTACCTGCTGCGGGACCGGGTGCACGGGCAGCTGCAAGCCCGGCGCGGGGCGCGGATTGCCGCAGTGTGCAACGGCGGCACGATCCCGGACACGGCTATCTTCCAGGTCATCGCTCAGCCGGAAGGCGTACAGGTTGCGACGCTTGACGAGCACTTCGCAGTCGACTCCTCGCCGGGCGATGTCATCCTGTTGGGGAATACGAGCTGGCGCATCCAGAAGATCGAGAGCGCGGGCCGCATCTTTGTCGAGGACGCACAGGGCCAGCCGCCCAGCATCCCTTTCTGGACGGGAGAGGCGCCACAGCGCACGCTCGAGTTGTCCGGGTTCGTCTCCGATCTGCGCGAGCAGATCAGCGCGCGGACCACGGAGGTGATGCCAGGGTATATCTCGCAGGCACACACGCAGGTGGCAGACACCGTGGCCTGGCTGCGGGAAGAGTGTTGTGTGTCAGACCCGGCGGCGGAGCAGATGATTGGCTACATCGTTGCCGGGCGCGCTGTGCTGGGCGCGGTGCCCACGTTGACGACCATCATCGCGGAGCGCTTTTTCGACGAAGGAGGCGGGATGCAGCTGGTGCTGCACGCACCCTTTGGCGGCCGCGTGAACAAGGCGTGGGGACTTGCGCTGCGCAAGCGTTTTTGCCGTGGCTTCAACTTTGAACTGCAGGCCGCGGCGACCGATAACGGCCTGAACATCTCGCTTGCCGAGCAGCACTCCTTTCACTTGAGCGACGTGTTCCAGTTCCTTACCCAGCAGACCGTTGGAGAACTGTTGCAGCAGGCGTCGCTGACCTCGCCCATCTTCAAGGCGCGGTGGCGGTGGGACGCCTGCCGAAGTCTGCAGCTGCTGCGATTCCAGGGGGGCAAGCAGGTGCCGCCGCAGATCATGCGTACGCGCGGCGATGACCTGCTGGCCAATGTTTTTCCGCAGGTGGCGGCGTGCCAGGAAAATATAGAGGGCGACATCGAGGTACCGGATCACCCACTGGTGCGGGAGGTGATGAAGGACGTGTTGCAGGAGGCGATGGACCTGGCCGGACTGACCGACATCCTGGGCCGGATGCAGAGCGGCGAGATCCGGTGCCTGGCCGTCGACACAACCACGCCCTCGCAGTTTTCGCACGAGTTGCTGCATGCGAATCCTTACGCTTTCCTCGACGATGCCCCGCAGGAAGAACGGAGGGCGCGGGCCGTGGCCATGCGCGGTTCGGTGCCTGATAGTGTGCTGGGCGAGGCCGGTCGGTTGTCGCCGCAGGCCATTGAGGAGGTGCGGCAGGCGCAGTGGCCTGACCCTCGTGACGAGCACGAGATGCATGACCTGCTCACGACGCTGATCCTCGTGCCGGCAGACGTGGCGAAGTGGCATCGCGATCGCGACTGGCCTCTGTTCTGCGATCGACTGGTGGCGCATGGTCGCGCGGGCATGGCCACTGTCGCCGACGAGACCGGGACCCGGAGCTACCTGGTGGCGGCAGAACGCCTGGGCTGGGTGCGAGCGCTGTGGCCGGCAGCCAGGGTTGCGCCGGAGCTCCAGGCGTTGGACCTGAAAACGCCGTCAGCGGACGAGGTAGTTCGCCTGGCGGTGCAGGGCTGGATGACGGTGCTGGGCCCGGCCACGGCACGCAGCCTGGCACAGCGACTTGGCCTGGAGCCGAGCGAGATCTGGAAGCGGCTGCTGCAATTGGAAGTGGCCGGCAGTCT
The DNA here is from genome assembly GCA_036401435.1 of Acidobacteriaceae bacterium. Lineage (GTDB taxonomy): Bacteria > Acidobacteriota > Terriglobia > Terriglobales > Acidobacteriaceae > EB88. The sequence goes on from DASWUY010000481.1 coordinate 4,637, forward strand.
GATGCGCGGGGTCTTTGAAGGCGGTGCCCTGGCGGACGACTTCGACATCGAGTGGTGCGATCGCCGGCTGCTGCAGCGCATACACAGGCGCACGCTGGGGGCACTGCGCAAGCAGGTCGAGCCGGTCTCGCCGGCAGTCTACATGCGCTGGCTGCTGGGGTGGCAGCACGTTGCCGCGCAGACGCAGCTTACGGGCGAGCAAGGCGTTCTAGAGGCGCTGCGGCAGCTGGAGGGGTACGAGGCGCCTGCCATCGAGTGGGAGCGGGCCCTGATCCCGGCGCGGGTGGCGGGCTATGATCCCCGCTGGCTTGACTCTCTGTGTCTGATGGGCGTCGTTGGGTGGGGCCGCGTGTCGCCCCACCCTGCCTTCCACTCTGGTGAGAGCGGCGGGCCGCGGCGCGTGGTTCCGACGGGCGCCGCTCCCATCACGTTCTTGCTGCGTGAAGAAGCATTGTGGATGGACTTGTGCCTGTCACAGGCACAAATACCGGAGGCCAACCTGGGCTGCTGCTTGAGTGAGCTGGCCCTGAAGCTGAGGCGCTGCCTGGAGCAGCATGGAGCCATCTTTGCGGCAGACTTCGCCCGCCTGTCGGGCGCGGCGCCGGCCGACGTGGCGCGGGCGCTCTGGGAGTTGGTAGCGGCCGGCCTCGTCACCGCCGATGGCTTTGACAATCTACGCATGTTGATTGATCCACGCCGTCGCCCAGCTCGCGCGACTCCGGAGGGACCAAGGCGCGTGGGGAGTGCCCGGAACACGCCCGGTCGCTGGAGCCTGTTGCGCTCTGCAAACAGTTACATCGGCGAAGGCATGGTGGAGGAGCCACCAGGGGCTGCCGCCGAACGGCGTGAGGCGCAGCTGGCTTCCGCCTGCGCGGTGCTGTTGTTGCGCTACGGCGTGGTCTTTCGCGACCTGCTGGAGCGCGAATCGACGATGCCGAAGTGGCGCGACCTGCTGCCCATGCTGCGCCGGATGGAGGCGCGGGGGCAGGTGCGGGGCGGCCGCTTCCTCTCAGGGTTTGCAGGGGAACAATTTGCGCTGGTGGAGGCGCTGGAGTCTCTGCGCGAGGCGCGCAGGTTCGAGCAGCCGCTGGCTGCACCGGTGCAGGTGCCCGCGGCCGATCCGCTCAACCTCTTTGGCATTGTTGTGCCTGGGGAGCGGGTTGCCGCTGTGCCCGGGAGGATGGTTGTCTTCAGCACCGAGAGCCTTGCCTGCGGTCGTGTGTCGCCCGCCGAAAGAGAGGCTGCAAAGCCGGGGATGTTGACCCCGCTGTCTGCAGCGCTGTTTGAGGTGCGCCTGTGAGCGAGCAAGCGCCGGACACGGGTGGCCCGGATGATGAGGGCCTCGAGGGAGAGGACTTCTACATGGACGGGCCCTACATGGTGTTTACGGCGGCCTACCACCTGAAGCGAGGCTACTGCTGCAGCTCCGGTTGCCGGCATTGCCCTTATCGTGACGCGCCGCCTGGGGAGCCAGCGAAGCCAGGCTCCTGACCAGCGTAGCCGCGGCGCTTCAGGGGGTAGCGGCGGCGCTGCGAACCAAGAGAGCGGTGCGAGGAAAGCTGAAGGTGCCGCCGGTGTCATCGATGACATTGACCTGGCAGGTGTAAAGCCCATCGCGCAGCGAGGTCAGAGGCACGGTGAACTGGAAGCCTACGGCGTTGCGCCCGGGCAGATTGATGGCATGCGCCTCGACCAGGGGCGTCTCAAAGACCTTGGCTGAGCCTTGCAGCAGCTCAATACTGGTAAGCAGGTGCACGCCCGAGGGCGCCCTGGTACCGGCTGGTGGTGCTGCCGCAGGATCATAGACCTCGTAGAGGAAATACAGGGGCTGATCG
>DASWUY010000482.1:0-2604 GCA_036401435.1 Acidobacteriaceae bacterium
ATGGGCGCGGCGCCCGATGGCATGACGGCAAACGGCGTAGAGTGCGGCGGGACAGTTGCCGAAGCAGACTGCCCTCCCGGCCTGGCGGATGGTACCGGTCCGAACCTCACCATCAATGCCAACCTGATCATGGGCAACGCGGCAGATAGCGGCAGCGGTGGCGGGCTGCGCCTCCAGGGCGTGAACGGGACCGAAGTGTCTCTGTTGCCGACCAAGCCCAACCTCTGGAACAGCGTCAGCGTGACCAACAACATCATCTCCAACAACGTAGCAGGCTGGGATGGTGGAGGCGTATCCCTGCAGGACGCCTTGAAGGTCAACTTCATCAACAACACCGTCATGTCGAACGATACGACTGCTTCGTCAGGCGTACTGTTCAACACCCTCGGTGCTCCCGATGCCAGTGCGCCTGGTGTTCCGCTGGGGCCGGGTCAAACCACCTCTGCCACCACCTCGGCGCCGCAGCCCGCCGGCCTGGTAGTGATGCAGAATAGTCCCAACCTCACCGCCTCGATCCAAACGATCAAAAATGTAACTTGCCCGCCGAACAACTATGCAGGGACGACGGCGGTCCAGGGTTCCTGCGTCAATGTCTCCTACCCCTACCTGGCTAACAACGTCCTTTGGCAGAACCGGGCCTTCTACATCGGTGTGGGTGGAGCCGTCAACTCTGCTTACCAGCAGAACGTCGTGATGCTCTACAACGCATTCGCGACGACTGCAGCGGTAACCCAGCCGACCACCGCCGGCACGATGTCGAACGGCAGCGGCAAAGAGATCACGGGTGGCACCGGGGCATGCGTCGGCTCGGTCGCCTACTGGGACCTAGGGGTACGTGGGGATACTGGCCCAGCCAATCACGTCAACGGGATCAAGCTGGCTCCCACATATTCAGTGATCAGCTCCGGAGACTATGCCCAGACCACCGCAGCTCCTACACCGGCCGCCAACAACAGCAGCGCGAACCCGGACGTGCTGAGCCAGTACTGCAACGGTTCGCGTATCCCGCCTGAGTATGTAGGCGTCGCCACCAGCCCGCTGGTCGGTGCCGGGTACCAGGTGCCTCCCGGCATCTCTGACGCTACCGTGCCGAACCCCATCTTCAACCTCTCGCCCAGCGCCACGGTCGATGAGGGGAACAACTGGATCAACATGACGTGGGGCCCGCTGTCGACCGTCAACCCTGTCACCTTTGCAACCCTGGGCAACTACGGTCCCGCCGCCGGTTCGCCGGTCATCGGCTACATCAAGAGCACCGCCGGCGCTAACTATGCCAACGCACCGTCACTCGACTTCTACGGCACGCCGCGGAAGACAGACAATCAGGTGGATGCAGGTGCGGTCGAGTATGTGGCAGTGGCGGCGCCGATGGCCAGTGTAACCGGCGGCCCGCTGGCCTTCGGCAACACTGCCGTCACCATGACCAGCGCAGCACAAACCTTAACGCTGCACAACACTGGGACGGGTACGCTGGCCGGCATCGCAATCGTTGTGAGCCCGCAGTTCGTCAACACCGGCAGCGGTACCTGCGGCGCTACGTTGGCCCAGGGAGCAACCTGCACCATCACCATCGCCTTCCAGCCGACCGCCGTAGGACCGGCGACCGGAACAGTGACCATCACCGGCAGCAACGTCGCGTCCGTGACCGGATCGCCGGTGCAACTCAGCGGGACCGGGATCGCGGCGAGAACAGGCGCTACGCTCACACCGGCCACCTGGAAGCCTGTCCAGACGCGCAACTGCCCTGGTACAGGACTCTTTGGTCCGGTCCTGTGCGCACTCGACCCCACCCAGACCTTCACCCTCACCAACACCGGCAACGTAACGCTGACCGGCATCACCCAAGGCAGCTTGTCGGGAACCAACACTGCCGACTACGCGATTGTTCACGGTACTTCAACCTGCGGCCCGACTGGTGGCGGACAGGTGGCAGCCAACACCACCCTCGCACCCAACGCAAGCTGCACCGTGGTAGTGCAGTTCAAACCGGTCACTTCGGAGTCGAAGGGCACCAAAGCTGCAACCATCTCTGTTACGGATGTAGTTGGGACCCAAAGTTCCACCATCACCGGAACGGCCAACTGAGACAGGCTCGGAAGCTGCCCGCAGAACCCTGCCGGCAGCTTCCGGGCCAAACCAGACAACCACGACTCACGATCACCGCGTAACCCGTCCCAAAACAGAGTGGCCAGGCAAGCAGAGCCACTTGTAGCAGGCATCCCCCACTTTGTACCAGGCAGCCTGTGCAGACCGGACCTTCCTACCAGGAGCTCCGGTTCCACGCAGGCAGATTGAGGCCCCCGCATGCGAACCAGAGGTGCGTTGTTCAGCAGTAGCAAACCGGGGGGCGTGCCGCTCTTCCTGGCAGCCCTGTTCTCTCTTCCCGTCCTTCCCGCGTACAGCCAGGCGGTCCCTCCTGCCGCCTCTGCGACGGCCGGCACGAAAGCTCCTGTCTCTCCTGCAAAGCCTGTTTCCGTCCCCTCCGGCCGCTCCCAGCCGCCCCTCATCGCCCGCCGCGCCGCCCTCTTCTACGAATCCGTCTGGGGCGTAGACTCGCTCAGCGTGCGTGCGGTCGAGTCTGGCGAGCTGATCCGCTTCACCTAC
>DASWUY010000483.1:0-4425 GCA_036401435.1 Acidobacteriaceae bacterium
CCGCAGCAGGCGGAACTCCGCCGGCAGGCTTCCCCGGTGCTCGGCAATGTACCGGTTCACGCCCTCGGCATATGCTTCCAACTGCTGCAACTGGTCCGGAGGCAGGCTGCTCGCCATGCGCTCAGCCGTCGGGCCAAAGGCAAGCACGCGCTGCATCCTGTCGTGCGGCACCAGCTTCGCGCCCAGTATCTCCGCACCCTCGCCAGCCGCCAGCCGCCGCGCCATGTCCATCTGCCACAGCCGGTCCTGCGCCGTCACGTACCCCTGTGCTCTCAGCATGTCAGGCACGCTCTGCGCCTTGATGTGAGCTACCCCGTGCGCATCGCGCCGCACCATTACCGGAGCTGCCAGCCCCGCTACCTCCAGCTCCCCGTCAAGCTGAGGCAGCGCTGCCCGCATGGCGTGGCGCAACCACCACGTGCCCCCGGCAAAGGCCCCCGCCGCCAGCACCACCAGCAGCAGGCACGCAATGCCGAATGTCCGCGCCACGCGCACCCGGCGTCCCTTCGAGATAGCCTGCGTCTTCACGCTCCGATTCTCTCACCCAGCCTCACTTCCGCCTGCGCCCGGAATCGCACCTGCAACCTGGTTCCATCGCACCGCCGCCTTGTCTCCTGCCACCGTCAGCGGTCGCAGCGCCCGGCCATCCGTCTCGCTGCCCGCCTGTGGCTGCTGGCTGCCTGCCACCGGCGCCGGCAACAACGCGCTGTTCACCAGCGAGAGCACGCCAGCGGTAACGGCCGGCGCCACCTGCGCCAGCCTCGCCGCTACCGCCGCCTGCGGTGTGATCGCGAGCTCTCCCTCACCGCACTCCACCGCCCGCAAGATGCGCCTCGCCGCGTGCCCCGCCGAGCTCGCCACCAGCGGCAACGACGCTCCCAGGTGGAACCAGCGAAACTCCCGTTCGCGATCCCCCACCACCAGCGCCTTGCCCGGCGAGCCCGTCCGCATCAGCCCCGGGCACACCGTCGTCACTCGCACCCCCTTGCTCGCGAGCTCCGCATGCAGCCCCTGCGAGAAACCCACCGCCGCAAACTTGCTCGCTGAGTAAGGCAGCAGGTGCGGCACCGCTACCTTCCCTCCGATCGACGTGATATTGACGATGGCGCCCGGGTCTCTGCCCTCGGTGCGGGAGCGCGACAGCATCTGTGGCAGCACCGCCAGCGTGGTATGCACCATCCCGAAGTAGTTGCTCTCCATGGATTCGCGATAAGCCGCGAGCGGCTGGTTCTCCACCGGCCCCACCACGATCACGCCGGCATTGTTGATCACCACATCGATGCGCCCCAGCAGCAGCGTCGCCGTCGCCACCATCGCGTCCACCGCGGCCGCATCCCTCAGGTCGCACGGCAGCAGGGTCACGTGCTCGGCTGTAGGCGCGGCGCCCCGCTCGACCAGCAGCGCCTGCGCGCGTCGCAATTCCTGCTCGTCCCGCGCCGTCAACACCAGCCGCGCCCCCGCCCGCCCAAAGGTCTCCGCTAGCGCCAGCCCCAGCCCTCGTGAGCCGCCCGTGATCAGTACGACCTTGCCATGCACCGGGTACCTGCGGCGACTGCCCGCCGCCATCCAGCCAATCATTCCCGCCGCCGCCAGCAGCGACACCGCTGTCGCCGCCCTGTTGCTCCGTCTGCTGCTCGTCATGGTCTGTAGGAGACACGTTGGTCCCGCCAGGTTGCGCCTCTCTCCGCAGCGCGCTTCGAGGCTGCCCGAACCCGAACGGCGATGTACTCCGGGCCCCAAGATATCAGCGTGATATCATTGTGATAGCGCCGCGAGAGGGCGCTCCCTATGAACACGCAAACCTCAGTCGTCAGCCGTGAGCGGGTGGTCGGCGCACTCAATGGCTGGCTGGTCCTGGTTCCTGTGGTAGCAATCTTCGTCGCCGTCCCCGTCTTTCTCGGCCGCAACCAGCCTCACGGGCCGCTCCTCGCCGTCTGCCTCGTAGTGCTCTGCGCCGCAGTCCTCTGCGTGCCCGGCTTCTTCAGCCTGCAGCCCAATGAGGCCCGCGTGCTGGTGCTGATGGGCGCCTACCGCGGTACCGTGCGCAGCAGCGGGTTTCATTGGGTCAACCCCTTCTATAGCCGCGGTCGTCGCCCGGGCAAGTCACCCGTCACCATCGGTTTCAAGCCAGGGGCGGGCGAGCAGCACTCCATCAACGTGGGGTCCAGCAAGCTGTCGCTCCGCGCCCGCACCCTCAACGGAGACAAGCTCAAGGTGAACGACAGACGAGGCAATCCGATCGAGATCGCAGCTGTCTTCGTCTGGCGCATCGACGACACGGCGCGCGCCTCCTTCGATGTCGATGACTACGAGAACTTCGTCCCCATCCAGGGCGAGTCTGCGCTGCGCCACATCGCCAACCTCTACACTTATGACGATGGAGAGGGTTCGGAAACCACGCTCCGCAGCAACGTGGAAGAGGTCTCGCTCGCGCTCAAGGCCGAGCTCGACGCGCGCCTGGCCAAGGCCGGCGTCGTCGTGGACGAGGCGCGCCTCACCCATCTCGCCTACGCCCCGGAAATCGCCCAGGTCATGCTGCGCCGCCAGCAGGCCGAGGCAGTCATCGCCGCCCGGCAAAAGATCGTGCAGGGCGCCGTCAGCATGGTAGCCATGGCCCTCGCCGAGCTCGCAGAGAAGGATGTCGTCGAGCTCGATGGCGAGCGCCGCGCCGCCATGGTCAGCAACCTGATGGTGGTCCTTTGCAGCGAGTCTGAAGTGCATCCCGTGGTCAACACCGGCACACTGTACAACTAGCCGGATGAAAGAGCGCAAAGCCTTTCTGCTGCGCATCGACCCTACCCTCTGGGCCGAGCTGGAGGCCTGGGCCGCGGCTGACCTGCGCAGCGTCAACGGCCAGGTCGAGATGATCCTGCGGCAGGCGCTGCAGAAACGCCGCGGGTCGCTCGCCAGCACCGATGCCGGCGCAGGCAAGCAGGACGAAGCAGGTTGAGCATCCTAAACTTCGTCGCAGGCGCGGTGTCAGTACCCCGTCCACACCGCGCGGCGAGCCCCGTCACCTGTTCGGAGGAAAGCCATGCCCGCACTCCCGTCCTTCCGCCTCGACGGCCAGATCGCGCTTGTCACGGGCGCCGCAAGGGGTCTCGGCCGCGCCATAGCACTCGCCCTCGCCGAGGCCGGCGCTGACCTCGCGCTCGGCCTCAAGGATCTCGCGCGCGACGGCGGCCTCGCTGCCGAGATCGAAGCACTCGGCCGCCGCGTCCTCCCGCTCCAAATGGACATGACCGATCTCCGCCAGGTCGAGGCCGCCATCGCCCAGGCCGCCACCCACTTCGGGCGCCTCGACATCCTCGTAAACAACGCCGGCATCGCGCCCACCAACCTAGCCGAAAACGTTTGCGAAGAAGACTTCGACCGCACCCTCGCTGTCAACCTCAAGGGAACCTTCTTCGCCAGCCAGGCCGCAGGCCGCCTCATGATCGCCCAGCGCTCCGGCTGCATTGTCAACATGAGTTCGCAGGCAGGCTTCGCCGCCCTGCCTGAGGAAGCGATCTACTGCATGACCAAGGCCGGCATCGCGCACCTCACCCGGTGCCTCGCCGTCGAGTGGGGCAGGTACAACATCCGCGTTAACGCCGTCGCTCCTACCTTCATCCACACCCCCGGCACCCAGTCCGGCCTGTCCGATCCAGCCTTCCACGCCGACGTCCTCGAGCGCATCGCCGGTCTGCATCGCATCGGCCAGCCCACCGAAGTGGCCGGAGCCGTCGTCTTCCTCGCCTCCCCCGCGGCGTCGCTCATTACCGGCCACACGCTGCTCATCGATGGAGGCTGGACCGCACGCTAGCCACACCGCGCAAAGCTTCGACGGCCTTCCTTGACAGGCTCTCCTGGATCGCCGAGTCTAGTAGATTCGCGCGGGCAGCGGGCGTGCCCACGCAGAAGACAGGAGTGGACCGGTGAAGGTGCGCGTTTTCTATCACGACAAGTGTTTCGATGGTGCCTGCTCAGCCTCGCTCTTCACCCGCGTGCATCGCGAGTGCTTCGGCGGCCAGGCGGAGTACAGCTACCACGGCCTGGTGCATCGCGCCGGCTCCCTCTTTGACGAGAGCGCGTTTACCGGCGACGAGAATGCCATTGTGGACTTCAAGTACTCGCCCTCGCCTCGCGTCACCTGGTGGTTCGACCATCACCTCAGCGCCTTCCTCACGCCAGAGGACCACCTGAGCTACCTGGCCGGCCTCGCAGATCCCACCACCGGTTTCTGCGACCGCCGCTTCTACAACGCAAACTACACCTCCTGCACCAGCTTCATCGCCGACATCGCTGCCGAGCGCTTCGGCTTTGACCGCTCCAGCGTCAACGACCTGGTGCACTGGGCCGACATCGTCGACGGCGCCATGTACGAGAGCGCCACCGCCGCTGTCGAAATGCGCGAAGCCGCCATGAAGCTCACCCTCATCATTG
>DASWUY010000484.1:0-3104 GCA_036401435.1 Acidobacteriaceae bacterium
GTTCAACGTCTTCACTGGAGAGGAAGTCGCCGTTTGTCGTCCGGCCCAGCCCGATGACGGCGATGGTGCGATCCTGGACGCGGCAGGGCAGGTAGTAGTTGAGGTCGAGCGCGGCGACCACGCGGTGCTCTGCCGGGGGCAGGTGGAGCGCCTGCTGCGGGTTCTCAAAGAAGATGTGCGGCGGCGCACCCGGCCGATCGAAGCCGAAGAAGGAGAGCTCCCAGGGGCCATCGCCGTTCGCTTCGGTGCCGGGCTGGACAAGGAGCGCAGGCGGCAGGCCATGGCCGGCAGCCAGGCGATGATGACCGGCGTCATCGCGCAGGAAGACGGCTACGCGAGCCACCAGCAGGGTCTGCGGCAGGCGATTGACGATCTCCGAGAGCAGCGTCGCGAGGTCGGTCTGGGTGCTGAGGCTGCGGCCAAAGTCGATCAGCGTCTGGCGATAGTCATAGCGCTTGCGGTCGAAGAGCCGGTCCACACGCTCCTGGAAGAAACGCTTGATCGGGTCAAAGAGCGCGGAGGTGATGATGATCGCCCCGAGCAGCCCGTACACACCCGCGTTCGGCAGCCGCGTGTGCACCATCTCGGCTGACACCGCAACCAGAACGAAGTAGAGCCCCACCAGCGATGCGGTGGCCAGCGTGTAGGTCACCCCGCGCTTGAAGATCAGGTCTACATCCATGAGGCGGTAGCGGATGATGGCCCAGCTGAAGGTGAGGGGCAGCACCACCAGCGAGAGGATGGCCAGGTTGCGCGCCAGGTCAGAGACCGGGAAGTCCCCCAGGTAGGGGAGCACATAGAGCAGCGTAAACGGGGTGACTGCGACCACGGTGCCGCGGGTCAGCCATTTAAGCTGCTGGCGGCGCAGAGTGGAGGAGTCGTCGCCGCCCGTGCGCCGGTACTGAGTGTAGAGCACGCCTGCCGCAAGCAGGTAGTAGAAGTCGAGGTAGGCCATGGCCGCCTGATCCAGCCGGTGCGCCAGCAGGCCGGTTGCAGACCACCGCGCGATGGCGTAGACCTGCACCCCGACGATGAGCGCGGCAGGCAGGTAGGTAAGCGCCAGGGCCAGGACCCGGCGCTCGCGGCTGTGACTTGAAAAGGAGAGTGCAAAATGCAGAAAGAGCGCCGGCTGCAGCGCTCCTGCGACGATCCACCCCCAGTAGATAGCCTGGTCAAAGGTGTTTAGCCGGCCCGTGTAGATAAAGGCATACATGACGAACGAGGCCAGGCAGAAGATGTAAAAGTGAGTGGCGTGCGGCGCCGTCCAGCGCCTGAAGAGCACGTAGAGCCCGATGCACAGGTAGACCAGCGCGATCAGCCGCAGGCCGGGGTTCATGGCCACGTCTGCCTGCTCCAGGATGACGGGCATATCGATGCGGATGCCGGAGCGCAGGATCACGTAGCTGGCAGACCCGTACACCTTGGTGCGATACCATTCGCGAACCAGGGAGGCGATGCGGGGGGTCGCCTGCTGGTTGACCGAGACCAGCAGGTCTCCGGCCTTGATGCCGGCCCGCTGCCCGGCGGTGTTGCCCGGAACCCTTTGGGCCTCGAGCATGCCGTGAGACTCAACCCACCAGACGCCGTCGGTCGGACTTGCGACGCGGCCTTCCTGCACGAAGTTCAGTGTGGCAAAGACACAGGCTGTCAGGGTGAACAACGCCAGAACGATGGCTGTAACGCGGATTTGCAGGGTACGTTCCATGGCGTGTGTGCGCAGCAGCCGGTCTTCAGCTTTGTAGAGCAAGTGGAGGGCCATCCATGCAGACCACCCGCGACACTCTGCCACTGGCCCTTAACCTGTGCAGAGTGAACACGGTAGCGAATGCAAGGGCACGCCTTGAAGCAGCCGCCAAGCCCGAGCGCCGCCTAGCGTTTTGCGTAGACAACTACGAGAAACTATACCGGACTGGCCACGCCCGCGCATCGCACCAGGGACGTCACGCAAGCCCCGCCGCGTCGGCCCCTGCTGCGCGCATTCTGGCCGACCCACTGGAATCTTGTGCAAAAGCCGGCAAGAAAGGGCTGGCGTGCGGTTCATCGTTTTGTAACAATGAGGGACTGGGCCGCTGGGCTGGGCCTCACCGGCCGGCCAGCAGGCGATTCTTGCAGGGAGTGTGTTCGTGTTTCAAGGGTCCCAAACCATCCCCGTGCGCGATGCCGTGCAGACGAGCCAGGCGCGAGCCACTCTTCCTCCTGAGATCGAGGAGCACGCCACGCGCGTCGACGGCTACACCATGCACGCCCTGCAGGCCGGCCGCGGAGCGCCGCTGATCCTGCTGCATGGTCTGCTGGGCGCAGCCGCCTGCTGGCGTCCGGTGATGCTGGCCTTGGCACGCGGTGCGCGGGTGTATGCGGTCGATGCCTTAGGAATTGGAGCCTCTGACCGGGTGCCCGCGCTCGACGTCAGTCTGCGGGCCGCTGCCGCTCGCCTGCTGGGCTTCATGGATGGCGAAGGCATCGAGCGCGCGGATTTCTGCGGCACCTCGCACGGGGGCGCCCTGGCCATGTTCTTTGCCGCAACCTACCCGCACCGGGTGCGGTCGCTCATCCTCCAGGCTCCTGCCAACCCTTTCTGCTCACGGTCCGAGCCGCAGATCCGCCTGTTTTCCAGCCGCCTCGGACGCGTGCTGGGATACCTGGCGCCGCGCGCCCCGCGCGCTCTCCACAGCGTTGCGCTGGAACGGATGTACGGCGACCCCGGCCGCATGCTTCCCAGTGCGCTCGACCCCTACCTGCGTTCGCTGCGAGTGCCCGGAACCGTCGCCTACGTGCTGGCCGTGCTGGGGTGCTGGACCGCGGACATGGCCCAGTTGAAGCACCTGCTGCGAAGACTGCGAGGGCTGCCCTGCCTGCTGCTGTGGGGTACCTGCGACCGCGCCGTCAGCTTGGCGTCGGGTGAGGCGCTGGCCAGGGTGCTGGGCGCTGAGTTCGCTCTGCTGCCGGGTCTGGGCCACGTGCCCTACGAGGAGCATCCGCTGGAGTTTGCGGGCCGGGTGAGCCGGTTCCTCGCCTCACTTAACCCCGTGCAGGAGCCGAACCTGCGGCCGGCGCACTGACGGGTTTCTGCCGGGAGAGCCCGTCACCCCAGAGTCTTCAAGTAG
>DASWUY010000485.1:0-2321 GCA_036401435.1 Acidobacteriaceae bacterium
GGACGCCGCCGGCCGAGACGATGAAGCCGAGTCCAAAGCAGAGAGCGGCGAAGAAGAGAGCCTTGCGGGGTCCGGCCGTCTCGAGCCACCGGCCGAAGAGCGCTGCCGAGATACCCAGCACCGCAATGGCGATCGAGAAGATGTAGCCAATCTGCTTCTGGTTCCAGCTGGAGCCGTCGGCCGCCTTGATGGCGTGCAGCGGGTTCACAAACACGCTGAAGGAGTAGACCTGCCCGATGGCAAGGTGGATGGCAAGCGCGGCCGGGGGAACCAGCCACCGGCTGTAGCCAGGGCGCGCGATGGAACGCTCTCGGTCGAGAAAGGACAGGAAGTGGATAGGCGGAGACCCTGCCGGCGCGCGGTAGAGGCTCCCCGCCCGGAAGTCCAAGCCTACTCCGGGGCTGGAACAAGCGTCCACCGCCGGCTGCTGCCAGAGCGAGAGGCATGGCAGGGCGCTGGCTTGCTCATGCGGCGACCGGGGCTTTACTGTGAAGCTGGAAAGCACGCGAGCAACAGACAATCGAGAGCAGACACGAGATGGCAGCTGTGCCGGGCGCAATGGGCAACCTGAGTTCCACGCTGCGGGAGAACCGCATCTTTCCTCCCCCCGAAGCCTTTCGCGCCAGGGCACACATTGGGTCGCTGGCAGAGTACGAGGCGCTGTACCGCTACTCGGTCGAAGAGCCGGAGAGCTTCTGGGCGGAGAGGGCGCGCGAGCTGCACTGGTTCAAGCCCTGGACCCGGGTGCTGGACTGGCAGCCCCCCTGCGCACGATGGTTCGTGGGCGGACAGATCAACATGAGTTACAACTGCGTGGACCGGCACGTGGAGGCGGGCCAGGGAGACAAGCGCGCCATCCTGTGGGAGGGCGAACCGGGTGAGGTGCGCGCGCTCACCTTTGCCGAGTTGCTGGAGCAGGTGCAGCGGGTGGCGAACGTGCTTCGCTCGCTCGGTGTGGGCAAGGGCGACCGGGTGGCGATCTACATGGGCATGACGCCGGAGCTGGCCGTGGCGCTGCTGGCCTGCGCGCGCATCGGCGCGGTGCACTCGGTCATCTTCGGAGGTTTTGCGGCAAACGCGATTGCGGATCGCATCAACGATGCGGCATGCGTCGCCGTGCTCACCCAGGATGGATCCTACCGCAGAGGCGCGGAGGTGCCGCTCAAGGCAGCGGTGGATGAGGCGCTGACGCGGTGCCCTTCCGTAAAGCATGTAGTGGTGTACCAGCGCACGGGCTCGCCTGTTGCCATGCAGCAGGGTCGCGACCGGTGGTGGCATGAGCTGGTGGCCGCGGCCAGCCCCGCGTGCCCGCCCGAGCCGCTCGACTCCGAAGACCCGCTCTACATCCTCTACACCTCCGGCACAACCGGCAAGCCAAAGGGCCTGGTGCATACCAATGGCGGCTATGCGGTGCACACCTACCTGAGCGCCAAGCTGGTCTTTGACCTGCACCCGGAGGACGTGTACTGGTGCTCGGCCGACATTGGCTGGGTGACAGGCCACTCCTATGTCATCTACGGGGTGCTGCAGAACGGGGTGACCACGCTGATGTACGAGGGGGCCCCGAACCATCCGCAGCCCGACCGCTTCTGGCAGATCATCGACGATCACAAGGTCTCCGTGTTTTACACGGCGCCCACCGCCATCCGCGCGTTCATCAAGTGGGGCGACAAGTACCCCAAGGCACACTCGCTCGCGTCGCTGCGCATGCTGGCCACGGTGGGGGAGCCGATCAACCCCGAGACCTGGATGTGGTACCACGAGGTGATTGGAAAGGGCCGGTGCCCGATCGCCGACACCTGGTGGCAGACCGAGACCGGAGGCCACATGATCGCGCCTACTCCAGGAGCGATTGCGGCCAAGCCCGGATCGGCGACCCGGCCGTTTTTTGGGATTGTGCCAGAGGTGGTTACAAAAGAAGGAGAGCCGGTGCCTGCAGGCCAGGGAGGGCTGCTGGTCATCCGCAAGCCATGGCCGGGCATGGCGCGCACCATCTATGGCGACCCGGAGCGGTATGAGAAGACCTACTGGTCAGAGATCCCGGGCGCCTAGGTCTCAGGCGATGGGGCGCGGGTGGATGAGGACGGCTACTACTGGCTGATGGGCCGGGTGGACGACGTGATCAATGTAAGCGGACACCGGCTGGGTACGGCCGAGCTGGAGTCGGCGCTAGTGGCTCACGTGTGCGTGGCGGAAGCAGCCGTCGTGGGTATGCCCCACGAGATGAAGGGACAGGGCATCGCCGCGTTTGTCACGCTCGAGAGTGGGTCGGCGCCGTCTCCGAAGTTGAAGGAAGAGCTGCGTCGCTGGGTAGTGAAGGA
>DASWUY010000486.1:0-3429 GCA_036401435.1 Acidobacteriaceae bacterium
TGGCCTGGCTCGCCAGTCACAGGAGCCCGGTGCCCGGGCAGACGCACCCCGACCCCGCGCATGCGGCGCCCGGTGCGAGCGAGTTACAGAGGAGAGTGCAATGAGCACCACGGAGAAAGAAGAGAGCACCACGGAACGCGAACGCGGCACGCCGACGGAAGGCGATGCGGCCAGCCTGACCGCGCCTGAGGGCCATGGCATGTCGCGCCATGAGAGCCTGCTCGACGCGGATTTTGTGAAGCACCCGATGAACCGGCGCAATGTGCTGATGACCATTGGCGTGGCCATGAACGCGCTGGTGGGTCTGGCGATTGCGGCGCCCGTGATCGGGTACCTGTTCGGCCCCTCGCTGCGCAAGAAGGGCTACTACAAGTCTTGGGTGTCGCTGGGACCGCTCTCGAAGTATCCCAACGGGGAGACACGCCTGGCCACCTACGTGACGCCCTACAAGACGCCGACCGATGGGCAGACAGACAACACGCCGTGCTGGGTGCGACGGACCTCTGAGACCAACTTCCAGGTGTTCGCGATCAATTGTGCGCACCTGAACTGCCCGGTGCGGTGGTTCCCGCAGTCCAGCCTCTTCATGTGTCCCTGCCACGGCGGGGTCTACTACCAGGATGGCTCGCGGGCCGCGGGCCCGCCGGAGCGCGGGCTCTTTGAGTACAAGTGGAAGATTGTCAATGGCGAGCTCCAGATCAATGCGGGGCAGATGCCGACCCTGTCGAATGAGGCAGGCCTGAAAGGGAAGAGTCCATGTCTGGGCTGATTGCAAGGGCAGGGAAGGCGGGGCGCGACAGCTACAACTGGGTAGAGCGCCGGCTGCAGCTGGAAGACTTCGTGAAGGAGTCAGCCATGCACGAGGTCCCGAGGTCGACCGCCAGCTGGTGGTACGTCTTCGGCTCGGCGGCAACGGCGCTGCTGATCCTGCAGATCCTGACCGGGATCATGCTGGCGTTGGTGTATACGCCGTCTGCGGCCGAGGCGTGGAAGAGCCTGAACCAGCTGGACAACTCGCTGGTGCTGGGCTGGTTCCTGCGCGCCATGCATGGCTGGGGTTCGAACTTCATGATCGCGGTCGTGATCGTGCACATGGCGCAGGTCTTTCTCTTTGGCGCCTACAAGTTTCCGCGCGAGCTGACCTGGGTGCTGGGCGTGGGTCTGTTGTTCATGACGCTGGGCATGGGCTTTACCGGGCAGGTGCTGCGCTTTGACCAGGATGCGTACTGGGGCCTCGGCATCGGCGCCTCCATCACGGCGCGCGTGCCCTTCGTGGGCGGCTACCTGGTGCACGCGCTGCTGGGCGGGCCGGTGATCGGCGGCGCGACGCTGACGCGCTTTTTCACGCTGCACGTGTTTGTGATTCCCGGGCTGCTGATGCTGTTTGCCGGCCTGCATATCTGGCTGGTGCTCAAGCTGGGGGTCAACGAGTGGCCCATGCCGGGCCGCATCGTGCGCCGCAGCACCTACGTGCAGGAATACAACGAGCTCGCGCACAAGCATGGCATTCCGTTTGTGCCGGGCGCGGTGTGGAAGGACCTCTTCTTCTCGGCGGCCATCTATGGCGCGGTAGCCCTGTGCGCCTTCCTGCTGGGGCCGATCGGTCCCGGCGGACAGCCTGACCCGACCATCATCCAGACGGCGCCCAAGCCCGACTACTTCTTCCTGTGGATCTACTCGGTGCTCTCCTACCTGCCGTCTGACATGGAGACGCCCTTCCTGCTGATTGCCCCGCCGATCGCGATCGCGGTGCTGGTGGGGCTGCCCTTTGTCGCCGGCGAAGGAGAGAAGCACTGGTCGCGCCGGCCGGTGGCGGTGCTCTCGCTGACCACCATCGCGATTGCGCTCGCGGTGCTTACCCACCTCGGCACCTACGAGCCGTGGAGCCCGGTCATGGATGCTTGGAGTGGGGCGGCGCTGCCCATCAAGTACGTGCATGCGGAGACCCCGCTGGAGCGCCAGGGAGCCAACGTCTTCCAAGCCAAGCAGTGCCGTAACTGCCACCAGGTAGGTGGCCTGGGCGGGCAGCGTGGGCCTGGTCTGGACGACGTGGCAACCCGGCTTACCGAAGACCAGCTGGTGCGCCAGGTGCTGCAGGGCGGCGGCAATATGCCGGCCTACGGCAAGAACCTGTCGCCGGCACAGACGACCGCGCTGGTGCGCTTTCTGGAGACCATGCACCCGATGAACGAGAAGCAGGCCCGGGACGCATCCCTGGTGGTGAACAGGCCGGATAACAACGACAACGCGCTGACCGGGGCTTCGCAGAAGACGCACGCGAAGGGTCAGGAGACGTTCTAGCGGCTTGTGTCCAACCCGGCCCGTGGACTGTGTGAGGCTCTAAATCGGATCAGCGTGAGAGTCTGAGCATAGATGCCCAACGTCGATAGCGCCGCCTTTGCATTCTGGACGATCCCGCCGTGGGCGACGTTCTTTCTCCTGCTCACCGCAGCGGTGTACGTTCGCGGCTGGCGGTTGATCCGGCGCACGCGGCCGGAGCAGTTCCCAGCCTGGCGGCTGCTGTGCATGCTGGGTGGCCTCGGTACCGTCTGGCTAGCCATCGCCTCGCCCCTGGATGCGCTGAGCGGGATGCTGCTGGTGGCGCACATGACCCAGCACCTGCTGCTGATGTCGGTCGCGCCGCCGCTGGTTGCCCTCTCGGCGCCGGCCGTGCCGCTGCTGCGCGGGCTGCCGCGCTTCTGGGTGCGGGAGGGCCTCGGTCCCTTTCTCACTCTGGCGCCGGTGCATGCGCTCCAGCGGCTGCTGAAGTCGCGAGTCTTTGCCTGGCTGGCGATGAACCTCGCCTTCATCGGGTGGCACGTGCCGACTGCGTATCAGCTGGCGATCGCGCATCCCGGGCTGCACGAGGTGGAGCACGCATGTTTTTTTCTCACCAGCCTGCTGTTCTGGTGGCCGGTGGTTGAGCCGTGGCCGGTGCGGTACGGCGGCTCTCGCTGGATGATGCTTCCCTACCTGATGTCGGCGGACCTGGTGAATACAGGGCTTTCGGCGTTCCTGAGCTTTTCGGGCAGGCTGGCCTACCCGGTGTATGCGCAGGCGCCGCGGGTCTTTGGCATCTCGGCGCTCAACGACCAGGTGGCGGCCGGGTCGCTCATGTGGGTGCTGGGGTCTACCGCTTTCCTGCCCCCGCTCATGTGGATCACGATACGGATGCTCTCCCGGCGCGGTGAGCGGCGGGTCGCCGCAGGCGTCCTCGGGAGCGCCCGTGCTGCTGTGCCGGTGCCCTTGCGGCGGCAGGGAAGCGGCGAAGGTTTCGATCTCTTCCGGCTGGCATGGCTTGGCGCGTTCTTCAAGTGGCGCTATGGCCGGCAGTCCTTGCAGGCGGTGTTGTTGCTGGTGTCGGCGGCGGTGCTTGCGGACGGGTTCTTGGGGCACCCCATGAGCGCGATGAACCTTGCCGGGATCGTG
>DASWUY010000487.1:0-9419 GCA_036401435.1 Acidobacteriaceae bacterium
TGCCGCGGCACGTGCGGCTGCCGAGGGCATTGCGGCGCTGCAGCGGAATACGCTGCATGTGTTTGCCCTGCAGCATCTGCACAGGGCCAAACCGGCAGCAGCAGGGCGGGCATAGGCGAGTGGAGCGGGTGCGATTGAGATACGGCAGGCTTGCGGCGGTGGCCCTGTTGGCGGGCGCGTGGGCGTGCATGCCGGCGCAGACGCCTACGCCGGGGACGACGGACCAGGCGCTCGCGGAGCTGAAGCAAGGCCACGCACAGCAGGCGCTTGATTTGCTGGAGAAGCAGATTGCGCTCGACCCCGCGGATGCCGCGGCCAACCTGCTGGCGGCGAGTGCGGCGATCGCGCTCTACCGGCCTGATGTGGCGGTGACCTACGGAGAACGCGCGCGGGCGCTCGAGCCGGACAACTGGAAGATTGATACCACCCTGGTCACCGCCTACGCCATGGCAGGCAAGCTGCCTGCGCGAGACGCAGAGCGCGCCAGGCTGCACCAGCTGCACGCGAGCGGCAAGGAGGCAGACGCGGCCCAGACCAGCGGCTTTCTCCTCGACCTCTTCAAGGTAAAGCAGTATGGCGTGGAGGCGGTGGAGTACTTCACACCGGTGGGCAAGTTCCACATCTACTACCGGTTTGTGATCCGCAACCCGGAGGGCCGACGCGTGTGGCAGATGGAAGTGCAGAGCGATGAACTGAACCAGGCCTCCTGGGCCAAGGCGTACCCGGCGCAGGCCGCCCAGGGCCAGCGCCAGTTCCAGATCACAGGTGAGGGGGGAGGGGTGCGCAACGACTATCGCACCTTTTCGGGCTCGCCCAACTATGACTGGATCAAGGCACGCGTGATCGAGATTGTGAATGCGCAGGCGGTTGCCTTTCCCGGGGAGCGACCCTAGGGCGCTGGTGGCCGACGGTCCTTGGCTGCTCGTACAATGACTGGCATGTTGCTTGAAGGAATCTTCGCAGCGGTCACCTCCCCGTACTACCCTGACGGACGGCTGTACCTGCGCAAGCTGGAACACAATGTGGAGCGGTACTCGCGTACGCCCTTGGCGGGGATGGTGGTCCTTGGGTCAACCGGCGAAGCGGTGATGCTGGACGATGCGGAGACTCGCGAGGTCCTGAGGACGGCAGCGCTTGCGGCGGCGCCGGAGAAGGTGCTGCTGGCCGGCATCGGCCAGGGGAGCGCGGCGGCCACGCTGCGGCTGGCGGACTTTGCTGCCGAGCAGCACTTTGACGCCGTGCTGATCCGGACGCCCCACTACTACGGGCCCCAGATGAGCCCGCTGGCCATGCTGACCTACTACCGGGTGGTGGCCGATCGCTCGCCTATTCCTGTCGTGCTGTATACCATCCCGAAGTTTACGCACTATGACCTGGCCACCGACGTCATCGCGGAACTGGCCGCGCACCCAAACATCATCGGGCTGAAGGATTCGAGCGGGGACGTGCGCAAGCTGGGGGAGATTGTCTCGGCGACGCGCGGAGCGGCGACCCGAAGCACGACCGTCACGTCCACGTTCACGGCTGTGACGGCGCGCATGCTCGCGCCGCTCGAGTCTGCAGCGGGGACGGGGCTGATCTCGGCGGATGCGCTTCTCTCCGCCCAGTCTGCGGGGGCGACCACGGCGGCAACTGCGGTCGCAAGTCACCCGGCAAGTGCGGTGCCGGCTGCGGGGTTGAAGACGCGCACCCGGGAGGTTGGCTTTCAGGTGTTGAGCGGCGTAGCGGAGAAGCTGGAAGTTTCGCTCAGTGCAGGAGCGACCGGGGCGGTGCTGGCCATGGCGGCATGCGCGCCCCAGGCATGCCACGAGGTGTACATCGCATGGAAGGAAAACGACCCTGCGCTGGCGTCAGAGAAGCAGCAACGCCTGGTGGCTGCGTCCAGCTATGTGGCCGGGGTGCTGGGCATTGCGGGCATCAAGTATGCCTGCGAGCTCAACGGCTACTATGGCGGTCGACCCCGGCTGCCGCTGCTGCCGCTGACCGGCGAACAGCAGGCCGAGGTAGCGAGGCTGATGCGGGATCTCCGGAACTGACAGCGGGCCTTCGCGGTAGAGCCAGTGTTCCCCGTGCTGCGTCAACCGGGCTGAGGCTTGCAGCCTTTTTCCTCCGTTGTGACTCTTAGACCGTATCTCTGCTGGTCCAGGCACGACGATGCGACGGCTCTACCCTGCATACCTTGCTTTCATGGCTGCTGTGCTCCTGTTCCAGATGCCGCGGGCCCAGGCGCAGATCGGCATCTATGGAGAGTTCAGCGCTGCAGACTTCAACCTGCCCAACACGGACTGGCAGTACGGCACGACGTTCGGGCTCTACTACGATCGCTGGAAGGTACCGTTTCTGGCGCTTGGGGTAGACGGACGCGGGTCCGTCATCGGTTCCGGGTCGGACCGGATCATCAGCGGGCTGGCAGGTCCTCGGCTGGAGCTGAAGCCTCCCGTGCTTCCCTTGAAGCCGTTTGTGGAGGCGTTGGTGGGAGCGGGCCGGGCAGACGTTGGCGAAGGCGGCGCGTATTCCAGCACGACGCGGCTGGAGTATCAGTTCCTCGGCGGCGCGGACGCGACCATCTTCCCCAGGGTTGATTGGCGCATCGTTGAGTTCTCCTATCGCGGCTTCTCGGGAGCAAGCTTCAATCCAAAGAGTCTCAGCACCGGCATCGTGCTGCGTCTTCCCTGACTCCTGCCAGGCCAAGGCTGGCCGGGCCGACAGAGGGAAGCTGCTGGAGGACCGTATGCGTTGGAACCTAAGACCCATGGGATGGATGGTATGTGCCTGCTTGACGTGCGTGCCGGGTGCGCTGCAAGCCCAGCAGACGCTGTCGGCAACGCCGTCTACCGTCGCGTGGGGCTACTACTGGGCGCATGCCAAGCCGGTACTTACCGTGCATAGTGGAGACACGGTAGCCGTGCACACCTTGAGTACCTGTGGCGCGCCCGAGCGGTTGCTGGCAAACGGGGTCAAGCCGCAGGACATCCCGCAGGCAATCATCGATCTTTATGCGGCCAAGGACATCGACAAGGGTCCGGGCGGCCACGTCCTTACCGGGCCCATCGCAATTGCCGAAGCTGAGCCGGGAGACGTGCTCGAAGTACGCATCCAGAAGATCGAGATGGATGTGCCCTGGGCCTGCAATGGCTTCAGCGCGGGGCGCGGGTATCTGCCGGATGATTATCCCTATGGAAAGATGTCCATCATCCCGCTTGACCGCACACGGATGCTGGCGCATTTCGCCACCGGCATTGACATCCCGCTGCATCCCTTCTTCGGGTCCATGGGGGACGCGCCGCCCGAGTCCGCGGGCCGCTACAACAGCGCGCCGCCGTGGATGCATGGCGGGAACATGGACAACAAGGAGCTGGTCACGGGCACGATTCTGTATCTGCCGGTACACACCGCCGGCGCCTTGTTTGAAGTGGGCGACGGGCACGCGGGGCAGGGCAATGGCGAGGTCGATATCACGGCGCTCGAGACGATGCTTACGGGAACGTTCCAGTTTGTTGTGCGCAAGGACAAGCACTTGCTTTGGCCGTATGCGGAGACGCCGACTGCCTGGATCACCATGGGTTTCAGCGAAGACCTGAACGAAGCGACGCGCATGGCGCTGCACAACATGCTCGAGTTCCTGGAAACAGAGAAGCATCTTACCCGCGACCAGGCCTACCAGTTATCGAGCGTGGCAGTGGACCTGGACATCACGCAGTTAGTGGACACCAAGTTGGGCGTGCATGCCATCCTGCCCAAGGCACTCTTCACCGAGCCGGCGCACTGACTAGGCGCACTTTGATGAGTCCATTGAGCCTTGTTGCTCTCGGCGCGGCTTTACGCCGGGGAAGGACCTGCTCTCTGCGAAGTGCGACGCGGTGAGTGGCTTGGCAAGCCGCGCTCGGTCGGATAGTCTGGGCCTCGTGCGCACGCTTGTTACCCTGAACGACATTTTCTTTCGCATCGCGTTTGAGACCGGGCCTCGAGCCATCCTGTACCTGGACCCCGGCGGGAGCTGGGTACCGCTGTCGGGCATGAAGGTGTACAGCCGGGTGCGCGCACTTGCGACCGCGTTCAAGAAGTGGGGCCTGGTCAAGGGCGATCGCGTCGCCCTGCTCAGCGAGAACCGGTGGGAGTGGGCGGTCACTGACTTTGCCTGCCTCTCGCTGGGGCTGGTGGATGTGCCGATCTTTCCCACCCTGCAGCCGGAGCTGACAAGCGATCTGCTAGCCCACTGCGGGGCGCGCGTGGTGGTGGTCTCAACCCGGCAGCAATATGAAAAAGCGATACGGGGGAAGAGCTCGATCGAGCGCGTGATTGCGATGGACGAGCAGGCCGCGACCGGAGCCGATGTCGTCTCATTCGCGTCGCTGATGCCACAGGCGGAGCGCGAACCGCAGCGCGATTTGGATTTCGAAGCCGGTGCAAAGGCTATCGAACCGGACGACCTGGCGACGATTATCTACACCTCCGGGACGACTGGCGAGCCCAAAGGGGTGATGCTGACGCACGGAAACCTGGCCGAGAATCTGAACTACTCGCTGCGTGAGTTCAGCTTCTTGCCGGAGGACAGCTCCATCTCGTTCCTTCCTTTGTCGCATGTTACTGCGCGCCATGTGGACTATGCGCTCTACTCGGAGAAGGTTGCGATCGCGTATGTACCGACCCTGGACAAGCTGATGCCCGCGATCAAGGCCGTGCAGCCGACGTTCTTTGTGGCGGTGCCGCGGGTGTATGAAAAGATTCGCCAAGAGGTAGAGCGACGCGCCTCGAAGTCAGCGGTCAAGAAGCGGATCGTCGCCTGGGCGCTGGCAACCGGCGCGCGCAACCGACGCGACCTCGAGGGGGGCACGCAGCCGGCGAGTTTGGCCTGGAGGCTTGCGGAAAGGCTCTTCTACAGCAAGGTGCGGGAGACTTTCGGGGGCAGGGTAAGGCACTACATCGCAGGCGGGGCGCCGCTGGGGTTGGACAGTGCGACCTGGTTCCTCAACGCCGGGGTGCGCATCCTCGAAGGATATGGCCTGACCGAGACATCGCCTGTGCTGGGGGTGAATACGCCGACGCACTACAGGATGGGGTCAGTCGGCAGGGTGCTGCCGAATATCGAGGCGAAGGTGGCCGAGGATGGAGAACTGCTGGTCCGGGGCCCGAACGTCTTCAAGGGCTACTGGCAGCACGCGGAGATGACGAGCGCCGCCTTTGACCAGGATGGGTGGTTTCTGACCGGGGACATTGCCCGGATCGATGACGAGCGGTACCTCTTCATCACCGATCGCAAGAAGGAGCTGATCAAGACATCAGCAGGCAAACTCGTGGCACCACAGCCGATTGAGGGCAAGCTCAAGGCGGACAGCTTCGTGAGCCAGGCGGCGCTGGTGGGGGACCGCGAGAAGTACGTGGCAGCCCTGCTCTCGCCCAACTTCGCCGCGCTCGAGCCCTGGGCGCGGGAGCAGGGGATTGCCGCGGCTACGCGCAAGGAGCTGGTCGAGCACCCGGCTGTGGAGGCGCGGTACCGGGAGACCATCAAGCGGGTGAACCGGACGCTGGCCGACTACGAGGTGCTGAAGCGGTTTGTCGTGGTGCCGGAGGAGTGGAGCCAGGAGACGGGGGAGTTGACGCCCAAGCTGCAGGTCAAGCGGCGTGTGCTGGCGGAGCAGTACCGGGACGAGATAGCGGCCCTTTTCCGCTAAAAGTGCTGGTTTGTGCCCCGGAACCCGTGCGGACACAATCGCCGGTAATGCGCTAAAAGCTTAAGAAAACCTTGAAGGAGCCTACACACACGGGTTATAAGCAGGTGAGAAGTCTTCCGGGGAGCCGGCTACGTCATGCCTCAGGTCATGCGCCACGCCCGTGCAGAGAAAGATCCGGCCTCACCGGTGCGGGAAGTGATGGATATACGGCAGGCTGCCGCGTACCTGGGCATCAGTGCCGACAGCCTCTACCGCTATGCGGCCGAGAACACGATTCCGGCGTTCCGGCTGGGGAACCGATGGCGGTTCAAGAAGTCCAGGCTGGATGCCTGGATGGATGCGCAGTCCGACGCCGGGGCGGAGAGGCAGGCTGGTGGGTCAGGCGCCGACCGGCCATCAAAGCTGCTCAAGCGGCAGAAGAAGCCAGTCCGGGCAGTCAGATAGCAGAGGAGTGAAGCACAGAAAGGGCCGGCGCGCTGGAGCGCGCCGGTCCTTTCCTGTTAGTGACCCTTGTGGTCCTCATGGTCATGCGCCGGCGCATTGTGCTGGGGCGCAGGCTTGCTCGGCGGAGCCTGGCGGGCGGCGGGCTGAGGACGCGCACTGGGCTGTGCCGCTGGCCGCTGCGGCTGCTGGTAGGCGCCTGCGGGGCGTTGACCGTTGTTCAGCCGTCCCTGCTGCTGCGGGTCCCTGGCGGCGCCGTTGAACTGGCCGCTGGTCTGCGCTGGACGGGCGCCGTTGTTGAACTGGCCGCTGGTCTGCGCTGGACGGGCGCCGTTGTTGTTGAACTGGCCGTTGGGTTGGGCGGGCCGCGCATTGTTGTTGAACTGCCCCGGCTGGGACGGGTTCTGCGCCGGACGATTGTAGTTCTGCTGCGAGCGGGGGTTAAAGCCCGCGTTCCCTTGGCCCGCCGGTGCGCCGGGCCGAGTCATGTTGTTGTTGCGCACGTTGTTGTTGTTGATGTTGGTGCGCTCGATGTTGTTGTTGTTGATGTTGGTACGGTTCACATTGTTGACGTTGGTCCGGTTTACCTGCACGTTGTTGATCGTGGTGTGGTTGACGTTGGCATACTGCACGGCCTGCGTGTGGTTGAAGGCGCGGGCCTGCGGGTTGCGGTCGAAGCCGCCATAGTTGCCGTGGTTGACCACCGTCACGCTGTTCGAGATATAGGTGTTGTGGTTGTAGATGACGGTGCGGTCATGCCAGTTCGGCTGCCAGTTGTGGTAGCCCCAGCCAAAGTGACCGAAGGCGCCAATACCGATGCCTACGCCGAAGCCGATGGCCAGGCCAACGCCGAAGGCGAGCCCAGACGGACGGTGATAGTAGTACCCGCCCCAGGGAGCAATGGGACCACCGTAGACCACCCAGGGATCGTAGTAGGGTACGTAGACGACCTCAGGATTCGCGGGTGCAATCACGATCTCACCGGGCTGGTAGACGACGTTGAGCTGGGGGGTGGGGCGCAGGTTGCCGGCCTGGTAGGCGTTTTGACGCATGGTCTGCACGGCAGCCATCACGTCCTGGGGCTGGTTGTAGTAGGCGTTGCCGAGCTGCGTGGTCCAGCTCATGTTGCTGCTGAGGTTCTGAAGCACCTGCGGGAAGGCGACCAATGCCTTGACGCTCGGGTCCCAGGGCTGCTGATCGGCCATCTGGCCGAGCTGCTCAGGGGGCACGCCGCCGGACTGCTGCACAAACTGCTCCGCGCTCGCTACCTGCGCGGGATAAGTGGAAGCGGCCAGTACCTGGGCCACCAGGGCATCAGGGTAGAGGGCGATGGGGGCGACCATGCGGTTCAGATCTTCCGGAGGAAGAGGCTGATAGTTGCCGCCCTGCTGGGACCCGTAGTCCGGGGGCGGAGGAGGCGCGTCCTGCGCAAATGCGTCGCCCATGGACAGCGGTACGAGGAACAGCATCAGGGCAGACGCCGTGGCCCGCCGCGCAAGATCGGTGATCCGGTTGAGAGAGGGGGCGTCGAACGCCGCCTGCTCGGCCGCTTTCGCGCGAAAGTAGAAAATCTCAGTAGCCTTCTTCATGGTCTTACCTCTTCGTGCTGCGGGAATGAGAACGCGAACGATGCTTGTAGACCTAGACCGTTCCTGGACGGCTCCTAGACTGCTCCCGGACTGTACCCCGGACTCGCTCGTCTCAGTTTCGCTTGTATGGACACTGTTTCTTACGCTTAGTTCTGGAGGCGTTGGCACTTTCGTGCCCAATCCTGCACCGGGAGCTGGCAACCCTCGAGGACGCGCCCCTGGGGCTGACTGGGCCATCGCGGTGAGGTATCGTCAGAGCACGGTGCGAGGCCCGGCAAGGCCGCCGGCGGAAAGAGGCAGAACCCGTGGAGTATGTGAAACGCCTGCGCCAGCTGCGCCGGGCCATGGGCAGGGCGGGGTATGAGGCGCTGCTTGTGACCCATCTTCCCGACATCCGATATGTCTCGGGATTTACGGGCTCGCATGCCGTGGTAGCCATCACTCCCAGGCGGCTGGTGCTGTTTACCGACGGACGCTACTCGGGGCAGGCTCGGGAGGAAGTTGAGGCAGCCGGCAGCGGAGCGCGGATCGTGATCGGCAAGGCCGCTCTTCGCGAGGCCTGCGAGCTGCTGCAGGGTCTGGGCACGGCGAGCGTGCAGTACGACGGAGAACATGTAACGGTCGCAGAGCTGAGCCGCATGCAGGAGTCGCTGGTGGGCGTGAGCAAGGCTGCGGCGCGCCGTTTCTTTGAGCCTGCAACGCCCTTTCCGGTGGCCGGGCTGCGCGAGATCAAGGATGAGGATGAACTCGCCCACCTGGAGGGAGCGGCGCAGCTTGGATGCCGGCTCTTTGACGCCATTGTGCCTCATCTGGAGGCGGGGACGCCGGAGCGGGAGGTGGCCGCGGAGTTGGAGTTCTTTGCGCGTTCGCTGGGTGCAGATGGCATGTCCTTTGACACGATCGTGGCGTCGGGGGTGCGATCCTCGCTGCCGCACGGCCACGCTACCGGGCTGCCCCTGCCGCGCAGGGGGTTCGTCACCCTGGACTTTGGTGTTATCCTCAGTGGTTATTGCTCCGACATGACGCGAACGGTGTACATGGGGCGGCCTACGCGCGAAGAGATGGACGCCTATGACGCCGTGCTCGAAGCACAGGAGACAGCGGTGGCGGCGGTAAAGGCCGGAGTGCTGGCGGGCGACGTGGACGAAGCCGCGCGCGCTGTGCTGCGGCGGGCAAAGCTTGCAGAGTTTTTCACGCACTCCACCGGCCATGGCGTAGGGATGGAGATCCATGAAGGACCGCGGCTGGCTGCCAAACAGCAGCAGGCTCTGGCTGCGGGGATGGTGGTGACGATCGAGCCCGGCATCTATCTGCCAGGACGCTTCGGCATCCGGATTGAAGACATGGTGGTGGTGACCGGCGACCAAGGCCGCGTGCTCACTCCATCGACCAAGGCGCTGCTGCGCCTTTGAGACAAGCGGAGACGATGAACCCGGACGAGATGAAAGAGTTGAAGGAGCTGATCGAGTTCCTGGAGGAACACAAGATCGGCGAGTTCGCCCTGGAGCGCGGCGAATTGAAAGTACACCTCAAGTTCCAGGCCGAGGGAGCGCCTGCGGGCATGCTGGATGCCGAGACCATGATCCGGCTGCTGGGTGCGTCGCACGCGGCTGCTCCCCTGGCTGTGCAGCCCGTGGCCACAGTGCTGCCGCCGCTGCAGACACCGGTCGACCTGGCAGTGGATGCGGCGGCGGCTGCAGCGGAGCTGGAGGAAGCT
>DASWUY010000488.1:0-5512 GCA_036401435.1 Acidobacteriaceae bacterium
ATCGGCAGCAGCTTCAGCTTTTCCAACAAACCTTCCGGTGACTTGACCTCGAGCAGCGCGCGGATCCGGCCCGCAATCTCATCCAGTGAATCCACTTCGAGCGCCAGCTTCATTCGCGCTTCTGAGCCGAACTGGTTCATCAGCACACGCGCCCCCGGGTACCCCTTTACCCGTTCGAATAGCAGCGCCGGCCCACCCGCCTTTGCCCCGCGGCGGCCTGCCTTCGACGCGCGATCCGTAATCTCGGCAATCTCGAGAATCGGATCCACTTCCTCCCTGACGCGCTTCAACTCCCCTGCCCGCTCCAGCGCCTTCATCCACTCACGTAAATCCCTATACCCCATGCCTCCAGTGTAGAGGAGTAGAAGCCGAAAACCGCCTCCGCGGCCCGCGGCACGGCAGACGGCGCTTCGCGCCAGAAAGACAGAGAGCCCCCCAGGAAGTACCGGGAGGCTCTCTGTCTTTTGCGTCGCAGGCGCGGTATACACGCCACGAAGTGGCCGCCAGCCGCACAGGCGGTTTGGCTTTCTACTTCTCCGGCATGTGGACCGCGGCTTCGGCCTCGTTGCTGGAGTGCGCGAACTCCGGGTGCTCGTGCACAGAGAGCTGCTGCAGGATGCGCCCGGCATAATCCGGGTCCGCCTTCATGAAGTGCGTGAGCATCAGGTGCTGGATGCGCAGCGGCGTCTGCCCCAGGCTCATCGCGATGTTCTCGCACAGCCTGTCCTTGGCGCCCTCATCCAGCAGCCGGAACAGATCGCCGGCCTGCTTGTAGTCATCGTTGTCTTCGCGATGGTTGAAGCGCGCAGCCACGTCGCCGAAGATCGGCAGCGGCCGGTCCTTGAAGGCTTCGTCCTGCTTGGGGCCGCCAAAGCTGTTCGGCTCGTAGTTCGGCAGCGCGCCAAAGTTGCCGTCAAACCGCATGGCGCCATCGCGATTGTAGTTACGCACGCCCGACTTGGGCGCGTTCACAGGCAGCGCCTCATAGTTGGTGCCGATCCGATAGCGGTGCGCGTCCGGGTAGGAGACCAGCCGGCCCTGCAGCATCTTGTCCGGAGAGAAGCCCATGCCCGGCACCACGTTCACCGGGTTGAAGGCCGCCTGCTCCACATCCGCGTGGTAGTTCAGCGGGTTGCGGTTCAGCTCCAGCTCGCCTACCTCGATCAGCGGAAACTCCTTCTGCGACCAGACCTTGGTCAGGTCGAACGGGTTGAAGGCGGTAAACTCATGCGCCTGCTTCTCCGGCATCACCTGGATGTAGGCCGTCCACTGCGGAAACTGTCCCTTCTCGATGGCATGGAATAGATCCCGCTGGGCATAGTCGGGGTCTGAACCAGCCAGCTCTTCCGCCTTCTTGGTGTCAAGGTTCCGGACGCCCTGCTTGGTGCGGAAGTGCCACTTCACATACACCAGCTCGTTGTCGGCATTGATCAGCGAGAAGGTGTGCGAGCCGTAGCCATGCATGTGACGATAGCCGTCCGGCGTGCCGCGGTCAGAGAACAGAATGGTGATCTGGTGCAGCGCCTCAGGCGAGAGAGACCAGAAGTCCCACATCATCGTGGCCGACTTCAGATTGGTCTGCGGCTCGCGCTTCTGCGTGTGGATGAAGTCGCCGAACTTCAGCGGGTCGCGAATGAAAAAGACGGGCGTGTTGTTCCCCACCAGGTCCCAGTTGCCTTCTTCCGTGTAGAACTTGATGGCAAAGCCGCGAGGGTCGCGCGCCGTGTCGGCCGAGCCTTTTTCGCCACCCACCGTCGAGAAGCGCAGGAAGGTCTCGCACGTGTTGCCTACAGCGCTAAAGAGCTTGGCCGAGGTGTACTTCGAGATGTCGCCCGTCACCGTGAACTTGCCGTAGGCGCCTGAGCCCTTGGCATGCACCACGCGCTCCGGCACCCGCTCGCGGTTGAACTGCGCCATCTTCTCAAACAGAAGATAGTCTTCCATCAGCACTGGGCCACGGCGGCCGGCCGTCAGCGAGTTCTGGTTATCCCCGATAGGGCGGCCGTTGTTCAGGGTAAGCGTGGAGCTGGGCTGGCTGGCGCCGGCGTCTACCTGCCCGGGACCCTTGTTTCCCTGCATGCCGCTGGTCTGGCCATTCTGTTCTGACATCGAAGATCTCCTGTTCAATAAGTACTATCATAGAAGAAGAGCCATGTTCGTCCTCCTTCTCGGCGGGGTCGTGAATATCCTGGCAGCTAGCTATCCTGCTCCATGCTGCTGGTCATCCATCGGTCCAGCAGCGTCTGGGCGCAGCGCGCGCCGCACAGGTGCCGCACGCCGGCTGAGTGCGCCAGCAGCAGGTTCCAGTTGGTCATGCGGAGGAACGACTGAACGGGAGCATCCGGGGTGACCTGCACCGGCTCCAGCCACGCCAGCCACCAGTCTTCTGATCGCTCGCTGCGAGCCTTGTTACACACGTCACAGTGGTAGCTCTCCGTCCACGCCATGCAGGTGTCTGCCTCAACTGGTTTGAAAGTAGCACAGCCGGGCAAACGCCAGCATGGCTCACCCCGCCTCCACGTTGGCCAGCGGTAGGTCCATGCCTTCAATCGTTACCAGCGGGTAGCCCAGGCGCTTCCATCCATCGTAGCCGCCCAGCAGCGGCCGCACCCGGCTCACACCCATCTTGCGGATGGTAAGTGCCATCTTCACTGCTGTCTCTTCATTGGGGCAGGTGCAGAAGAGCACCACATCGCGGTCGCGCGGGATCAGCTTGCTCGACTCCACCAGCCGGTCCGGGGTGAGCAGCACCGCGCCCGGAAGGGTGCGCGGATCGGGCAGGTAGTCCAGAGGATGCCGCAGGTCGACGATGTACACCTCTTCTCCCTTGTCGAGCATCTCGCGCAACTCCAGCGGCGAGAGGCGCGCGGTGCGAATCTCGGCCATCGACGCCAGGCGACGCCTCATCCGGTTGAGGAAGAAGCCGACAAAAAGCAGCGCGAACAGAGCCATGGCAAAGTGCGCCACCACAGCCAGCGCGTGCGGGTGCAGCTTGAGGAAATCGCCGAAGAAGCGGCCTCCAACCGTAAAGCTGAGCGCCCAGATGAGCACGCCGGCAGCATCGAAGGCGAGAAAGGTGCGCATGCCCATCCGCGTCTGCCCGGCGATGGCGCCAGCCATGGTGCTCAGGCCCGGCACAAACTTCGCGAAGAGCAGGGCCTTGGCCCCATGCTTGCCAAAGTAGCCCTCCGTCTTGCGCACGCAGGTCGACGACTCAGGCGAGAACCTGCACACCAGGCGCACCACCGCGCCGCCATACCGCTTGCCCAGCGAGTACCAGGCAAAGTCGCTGACCAGGCTGCCCATCAGTACCGACAGCAGCACCGGCATGAGCCGCAGCTGGTGCGTCGCGGTCAGCGTTCCCACCGTCAGCAGCAGCGGCGCCGTCGGGATCGGCACGCCCATCTGCTCCACCATCGTCCAGAGAAAGAGGACGAGGTAAGCATTCTTCAGAAAGAAGTGGAGAGCAAAGGTCATGGCTTGTGTCCGCGCCGCCCGCTCACTCCGGCACCAACCCGGAGCAAGCGGTGCGACTGCCAAGTAGATGTTCGCAGGCTCAACATGGACTCGCAAACTGGCACTGCGGGCCGGCCGGCAAGCGGCGCCCTTGAGTTACGGTAAGCGCCGGCCCTACTTGACGTGCACCTTTGGCTCAACCGAAAGCCCGGGCCGCAGCAGGTGATCCGAGTTCGCGCTCTTGTTCGCAAGGTCGATCCGGACCGGCACCCGCTGCACCACCTTCACGTAGTTGCCCGTCGCGTTCTCAGGCGGAAAGAGGCTGAGCACGGAACCTGTCGCGCCGCCAATCTGTGTCACCTGCCCATCGTAGTGACGGCCGCCATAGGCATCCACCGTGATGTCCACATGCTGCCCGGGACGCATCTTGTTCAGCTGCGTCTCCTTGAAGTTGGCCGTGATCCAGATATCGTCTAGCGAGATAAGCGTCGCCATGTTCTGACCAATGCTCACATTCTGCCCGATCTCGACGCTCTTGCGAGTGATAATGCCGTCCACCGGCGCGATGATCCGGGTGTAGCTCAGGTTTAGCTTGGCCTGGGCCAGGCTGGCGCGGTTCTGCTCTACCTGCGCAGCAGCCTGGTCCGCCCTGGCCTGCTGGATCTTCACCTGCTGCGGGCCGCTTTGCGCGTTCTTCAGCTGCGCCTGGCTCTGCTTCACCCGGTCGCGCGCCACCTGCACAGCCGCCTCCGACGCGACCGCATTCTGCTTCGCCTGGTTCAGTGCCGCCTCGTCCGCGGCCGCCGTTGCTACCGCCTGGTCAAACTGCTGCTTTGAGATCACGTCCTTCTGCACCAGCGGCGTGTACCGCTCCACGTCCAGCTTGGCCTTGATGTAGTTGGCGTCAGCCTGCGCAATGGCAGACCGGTTGGCGTCAAGCTGGTGCTGCGCCTGCGCCACCTGGTCATTGGACTCGAGCACGTTCGCTGCGGCCGACGAGATGCCGGTGCCCGAGGTGGTCGTCGACACGGGAACGCTGACTCGCTGCGACTCCAGGTTGGCCTCGGCTGCTTCAAGGTTCGCCTCATCCTGCTCGACCGCCGTCTGGTAGTCCCTCGGGTCGAGCTCGGCGATCACGTCACCCGCCTTCACCTGCTGATTCTCTTCCGCGTTCACCCGCACCACGGTGCCGTTGATGCGCGCGCTCACTTGGATCAGGTGGCCGGCGACCTGGGCGTCGTCGGTGTCCTCAAAGAAGGTGGAGTGCCAGTAGAAGAGCAGCGCTCCAATCACCAAAATCGCCACCACGCCAATAATCACAAAGCGGCGGCGCGACTTCTGGCGAGGCTGCTCCTGCGCGTCCTGGTGCTGATCCTTTTCCTGATCCTTGCCTGGCGGATTGGCGTCCGGCGTCTGCTCTGCCACGATTATCTTCCTCCTACATAAGCCTTGTAGCCCGTCTGGGCCACGCCCAGAGCGCGAGCCAGCGACAGCTTGGCTACGTTGTGCTGATAGAGACTGCTGATGTACTGGTCGTCTGCCTGTGCGACCGACTGCTGCGCCTGCGAAACCGCCAGGTTGTCTGAAACGCCGGCCACAAACCGCTGCTGCGCCTCGCTCAACTCTTCCGTCGCCAGCTGTACGTTGGAGCGGGCCACCTGCACCTGCTGCTGCGCCGCCTGAATGTCGAGGATGCTGTCGCGCACATCGGCTGCAATCTGCCCTTCAAGGTTGCTCAGCTGGGCACGCTTCTGCTCCAGCTGCGTCTGCGCGTTGAGCTTGTCGCCGCGCAGCTTGCCCTCCTGCAGCACCGGGATATCAATGCCTCCGGTGATGTCGCCGGTGCCGTGTGAATGCAGCACGTTGACGCCGATGTCGCCGTAATCGCCATTGACGTTCAGCGTAGGGTACCGCTCGGCAGTGGCCGCCGCGCGCGCTTTCTCCGCGCCCGCTACCTGCTCGTGAAACGCCTTCAGATCCCGCCTCGCCGCAAGCGCCTGCGCCACCGCGGTATTCGGATCGATCGCGTCAAGCTCCGCATACGGCGCCTGGTCGC
>DASWUY010000489.1:0-2158 GCA_036401435.1 Acidobacteriaceae bacterium
GGTACCCGAGGGGGTGCGGGAGCCGGCACCATACAATGGCAGCACCCATGGTTCCTGGCTTGAAGCTCCTCCTGTTCGCGGTGCTGCTCTGCCTACTGGCAGGGCCGCAGGTGTCTGCCGTAGACGCGGGCGCTTCGGCAGCGTCGCCGCATGTTGCGGTCGAGTTGCTGGTGCCACCCGCCTCGCTCGCGCCCGGGCAGGACTTTACGGCGGGGCTCCACTTCAAGTTGCAGCCAGGCTGGCACGTGTACTGGTCGAACGCGGGTGACTCGGGTGAGCCGCCCCAGGTGAGGTGGACGCTGCCGCCGGGGATCACGGCCGGGGAGCTCCAGTTCCCGGCACCCAAGCGCCTGCCGCTGGGGCCGCTGATGGACTTCGGGTACGAAGATGAGGTGGTCTTTCCCATCTCCATGCACGTAGGCGCTGCTCCCGGCTTGGGTGCCGGCGGTTTGGCCACACTGGTGGCCCAGGTGAACTGGCTGGTCTGCCGGGAGACCTGTATCCCCGGGCGAGCCATGCTCACGGTGCCGCGACCGGTCGATGCACGCGGCACGGCTGGAGTCGATGCCGGCGCGGCCGCGCTGGTCGGCCGGTTCGTCGCGCGGCTGCCTCAGCCCGTGCCGGCAGATCACGCGACCTTTGCCGCGGGCTCTGCGGGCGGGAACAAAAGCTGGACGGTGCAGCTGCTGACGGGCAGGCGCGAGAGGGCAGCGCAGTTCTTCCCTTATGACCAGGACGAAGTCGCGAATGCTGCGCCGCAGCACGTCATTCCGCTGGAGGGGGGCGTGCAGATCGTGCTCGCGCAGGATGCAAACCTGCAGAAGGTGCCCGCAGAACTGCACGGGCTGATTGTGCTGGGCGAACCGCCGATGCGCGCCTTTGAAGTCCGGGCGCGGCCCGGCGTCTTGGCTGCCAGCGGCGCCAAGGATCAGGCCGGCTCAGGGCTGCAGGGGTTGGTTCGCGGCGCCGCGCTGGCTTTCGTGGGCGGCATCCTGCTCAACCTGATGCCTTGCGTCTTCCCGGTGCTGTTCCTCAAGGGGCTTTCGCTGCTTCAGTCCTCGCAAGAGGAGCGGGACCGCATGCGCACGCATGGGTGGGTCTACACGCTGGGGATCGTAGTGTCGTTCTGGGCGGTGGTCGCGCTGCTGCTTGGCTTGCGTGCAGCAGGGCACCAGATGGGCTGGGGCTTCCAGTTCCAGTCGCCGATCTTCATTGCCGTGATGGCGCTCTTCCTCTTCTTTCTCGCACTCTCGTTGGCAGGGCAGTTTGAGATCGGGCTTTCGCTGACCAGCGCCGGCGGTCGGCTGGCCGACCAGGGCGGCTACGCGGGCAGCTTCTTTACCGGGGTGCTGGCCATGGTGGTGGCCACGCCCTGCACGGCACCGTTTATGGGCGCGGCCATCGGGTACGCCCTGGCTGCCTCAGCCGGCGTGAGCTTCGCAGTCTTCACGGCGCTGGGGTTGGGACTGGCGGGGCCTTACCTGCTGCTGGCCTACCATCCTGCGTGGACGCGCCTGCTGCCGCGCCCAGGTGCCTGGATGGAGGTGCTGAAGCAGGCGATTGCTGTACCCATCTTTGCGACCGTGATCTGGCTGGTGTGGCTGTTTACGCAGTCGGCCGGGGCAAATGCGTTGCTGGGACTGCTGGCGGGGTTCCTGCTGCTGGCGGTGGCAGGGTGGATGCTGGGACGCTGGCCGGGGAAGCTGGCAGCCACGGTAGCGGCGGGGCTGGTGCTGGCGCTGGCCGTGGGGATCTCGGTGGCCGCGGCCAACACCTTTGCAGTCCCGGTGCAGGCAGCGGCGGGTGCCGGAGGCGTGGGCGGGAATGCATGGGTGGCGTTTGCCCCGGATGTGGTGGAGAAGTATCGCGCTCTGGGAAAGCCCGTGCTGGTGGACTTTACCGCGAGTTGGTGCCTGAGCTGCCAGGTCAATGAGCGGGTGGTGCTGGACAGGGCGGACGTGCAGCAGCGGCTGCGCGAGAGCGGAGTGGTGCTGGTGCGTGCGGACTGGACGCGGCACGACGAAACGATCGGAGCGGCGCTGGCGGCGCTGGGGCGAAGCGGGATTCCGGCCTATGCGCTGTACCCAGCCGGCGGAGCGGAGCCGCAGTTGCTGCCGGAGGTGCTTACTCCTGGGATTGTGTATGCAGCGCTCGCTGG
>DASWUY010000490.1:0-7558 GCA_036401435.1 Acidobacteriaceae bacterium
AACGTAGGTCGCCGGGATCTCGTCGTAAATGCCTGTGACGCGTCCCGGTCGGTTGGTTGTCTCTCTTGTGTACGCCGTATGGCGGAGCAAACCAAGCAGGAAGCGGGGGTGCTGACACCAAGGGTATGCGGCTGAAGCTCTCTTTTTGACACAGTTCCCGAAACGGGAAGCCGGGAGCGTGAAGCGACTTAAGGAGAGGTCAGGCCAGGAGGCGGGCTGCCTCCTTGGCGAAGTAGGTGACGAGGAAGCCGGCGCCGGCGCGACGGAGACCGAGCAGGGACTCCATGATGGCGCGTTCGGGTTCAAGCCATCCGCGAGCGAAGGCGGCCTGCAGCATGGAGTACTCGCCGGAGACCTGGTAGGCGCCGATGGGGAGGTCGAAGCGCTCGCGTGCGGCGCGGATCACGTCCTGGTAGGGCATGGCAGGCTTCATCAGGATCATGTCGGCACCCTCGGCGATGTCCTGCTCGATCTCGCGCATGGCCTCGCGCAGGTTGGCACCGTCCATCTGGTAGCCGCGGCGGTCGCCGAACTGGGGCGCGGAGTCGGCGGCCTCGCGAAAGGGGCCGTAGAAGGCGGAGGCGAACTTGGCCGCGTAGGAGAGGATGGGGGTCTGCTCGCGGCCGGCTGTGTCGAGCGCGGCGCGGATGGCGGCGACGCGGCCGTCCATCATGTCGCTGGGAGCGACGATGTCGGCGCCGGCGGAGGCGAGCGAGACTGCGGTGCGCGCGAGCAGATCCAGACTGCGGTCGTTCAGCACTTCAAAGCTGTCCGCGTGCCGCTCGACGAGGCCGCAGTGGCCGTGCGAGGTGTACTCACAGAGGCAAACGTCAGCGATGAGGACGAGCGAGCGCGAGGCGCCCTTGAGGGCGCGCAGGCCCTGCTGCACGATGCCATCGTCGGCCCAGGCACCCGAGCCCTGGTCGTCTTTTGACTCCGGGAGGCCAAAGAGCAGCAGCCCGCCGATGCCGAGGGCCTCGGCCTCAGCGGCTTCCTGGACAGCCTGGTCGATGGAGAGCTGGAAGACGCCGGGCATGGAGGCGATCTCGCGGCGGACGCCTTGGCCGGCGGTGAGAAAGAGGGGATAGATCAGGGCGGAGGGCTCGAGGTGCGTCTCTCGCACCAGCGACCGCAGGGCAGCGGTCTGGCGCAGCCGCCGCATACGAAGGATGGGATAGTGCATGGAGAGAGTTTAGTCCGCGCGGGTTTGGAAGCGCTTACGGCAGGCGGGCTAAGGCAGCTATCCCGTCGCTTGCCGGGGGCGGGCGGAGCGCCAGGCAACGGAGCCGAGGAGCAGGAGGACGATGACGAGCGCAGCCCAGAGCAAGGCGGGGTGCTGGTCGGTGAAGGGGCGCTGGTCGGGGCGGGGCACGTGGGCGTGGTTTGGCGTCTCGGGCCCGGCGACGGCTGCGGCGGCATCGGCGTGCGGGGTGAAGAGCTGCGCATAGTCGTACTGGGGCGCGGCGAGGGCGGGGTCGCCGTAGAAGAGGGTGTAGGCGACGCCGGGAGCGGCCTCAAAGCATAGGGCGTGCTGGACCATCTCGAGCCGCACTGAAGCAGGTTGGACGGGCGGGTCATCGCCATTGCGGATGGTGACAGTCCACCGCGCCGGAGTGTCGAACTCTGCGCGCGGGGCATCGATGGCGAGGTGCTCTTCATCGATCTGGCGGCCATCCTGAAGGCTGTGCACGCGCAGGATGTTTCCGGTGGAAAGCACCGGCTGCGCGGGCTCGGACGCATCGGTAGCGGGGCGCCCGGGGAGTGGCGTGGCGGTGATGGTGACATCGCGGCTGAAGACGCCCGCAGCGGGATCGGGCGCGAAGGTGACGCGGTCGACGGGCACATGCGCAGGGATGGTGAACTCGTAAACCGAGGTGCGGTCTCGTTCGATGGCAGTGGAGGTGGAGGCGACTGTCTCGTACTTTGGCTGGGTGGCGGGTGTGCGGTCGACGGCGAGGCCGGTGACGCTTTGGGGAGCCACGTCGCCGGCGAGGGAGAAGTGCAGGTAGGCGAAGTTCGAGTCAGGCAGGTGGAGGACGGTGCTGTGGCCGAGCTTCTGACGGGTGAGGTCAAAGATGGTGTAGGCGCCGAGCTTGGTCTTGCTGGTGGCGGTTGGGGCCTGGCTGCCCCAGACGGTGACGGTGGCGAGGAAATCGCGGGCGGCGATGTCGAGCTCGACGTCGTTGTAGGTGCCCTCGGGCATGGCGGCGTCAAAGACGGTTTCGCCGCCGTCGACGCCGAGGTTGAGAGGAACGATGGCGAGCGGCCGGGCCGGGACGGGCGCAGCGAGACGCACGACATAGGGGACCTCGGTCGGGCCATGGTAGAGGCGAAGATCACCGAGCTCGGGCGCGGCATGCGCGAAGACGGAGGCGTCGAGCACCGTGCAGGTCTGGCCCTGGCCAGACGTGGCGGCAGGGAGGACGGCCCGCTCGTACTGGAAGTAGCGGAGCTGGGGCGCAGGAGTGGCCATGGCGAGCGCCAGGAGGGTAGCGGCGAGCCTCAAGCGCGGCGCCCCTGCTCACCGCGCAGGTGCAGCCAATCGCGCTGGTAGACGAAGCTGACGGCGAGCAGCAGGGCGCCGAGGCCAAGGAAGCTGAGCACGCGGTATCCCTGGCTGAGTTCGCTCACGTCGACGGTGAAGACCTTGCCGATGGCGACGGCCAGCAGCAGCAGCGCCTGCCACCGCAGGAGTGCGGAGCTGCGAAGGAAGCCGAGCGCGAGCAGGATGGCGCCGAAGAGCATGAAGAAGGCCGAATAGGTGAACTGGGCATACATGCGGTAGTCCTGCAGCAGAGCCCACTGGTTGGGCGCCCAGGCGCCATGCCAGCGGACGAACCACCAGTAGTTGTGAATCTCCTGGCTGACGGCGAGAAGGATGAGGAGATTGACGACGAGCGCGCTGCCGACGGCGAGGGCTGGCCAGTCGAAGGCGCCCTCGCCGGGGGTGGCGGGTGGCGGGTTGCGGGCGAGCCAGGCGATGGCGGCGAAGATGGCGATGGAGACAGCGTAGGCGCCGAAGCGCTGGTTGAGCAGGGGGATGGTGGAGGCAGGTGGGTGGATGAGCAGCAGCGCGCCGAGGCCGAGTGCGAGGCAGAGGAGGCCGAGGACTGCGAGCAGCCGCGAGCCTACCCTGCGCGAGACCCAGAGCAGAGCCAGGGCCTGCAGCTGCCAGCCGATGGTGAGCCACCGGCCGTGCGTCTTGAGCGGAAGGGCGAGGGTGAGGAAGACGATGGCGGTGGTGAGGTGGAGCATGGACAGCACTTCTGAAGCGGCGCGCAGGGGCGCGCGGGCGGGGAGCCGCAGGAGGAGCAGGTAGAAGGCGGCAAAGCCCACCGCGAGCCAGGGCGCGGCAGTGGTGCGGTTGAACTGGTCGAAGATGGCATAGAGCGCGAGAAAGGTGAGGCCGGCGTTGGCGACTGGCATGGCGGCCAGGGCTAGCCCGTCCCACCGAGTGGTGTGATCTTCAGCCCGGAGGCGGATGAGCCGGGGGCCGAGGGCGAAGACCAGGAAGAAGCCGAGGAGGAAGAAGACGGTGCGGCCGAATTGGGCCTGGCTGTAGTAGGAGAAGTACCACCCCGTGAAGAAGAGCGTGGTGCCGAGAAAGGCGCCGAAGAGGAGGCGCGACCATGGCTTGAGGGCGACGAGGACCAGCACGGCGAGGTCAAGCACCAGCAGGTAGGTGAAGAGACTGACCTCGTGGTTGACTCCGGTGGAGAGCAGAAGGGGTGTGCTGAGACCTCCGACGATGGAGTAGAGGGCGAGCAGCTCGGCGTCCTGCACCCAGGACATGAAGCCGTTGAAGGCTGTGACGGCGATCATGGCGGCGAAGGCGGCGCTGGAGGGGATGAGGTGAAAGAGAGAGAAGGCGGCCCAGAGCGAGAGGTAAAGGATGCCGCTGCCGACTGCCTTGAGCGAGTAGCCAAAGGCGGGATAGCCGCGGCGGTGGAAGCGCTCGGACCAGGCGATGAGGCCGGCGCCGGCGGCGAGGCCGATGAGCACCCTGCCGAGTTCTCCGATCCAGTGGTTGTCGATGGCCAGCTTGAGGAACCAGGACATGCCGATGAGGACGGCGAGGATGCCGATGCGGTTGAACCATTGCGAGCCGATGCGGCTCTCGAGGGAGTGGTCTGGCGCGGGTTGCGGCATGAAGGGCGGGAGGGGAGGTGCCGTGGCCGCCTGCGGCGGCGGGGCGGGCGGCGCCGGGAGCTGCGGGATCAAGGGGGGTGTGGCTTGGACGTCTGTAGGCGGTAGTGGGGTCGGCGCGAGGTCGTGGTGTGGGGTCTTCGGCTCCGTGGGGAGAACGATCCCATACGCGTGCAGGGCTGCTTCAAGCGCTTGCACGCGGGAACGAAGTTCGGCCAGTTGCTCGTTGAGGGGACCGGTAGCGTCAGAGGCCATTGTCGTCCACTTTACAGCAGGGTGGAAGGGGTGTGCAGGGCTGCGGAGGCGGATGCGAAGGGTGGTCGGGGCAGTGTCCCAGGATGGGACTGTTGCGGCTGCATGGATGGTGGCGAGCGCCGGTTGCCGCGCGTTCCTGTGATTCTGGTCGGAGCTTCGTGCAGGCCTTGAGAGTGGGTATCAGCTGTGGCGAGCTGGCCGGGGCTGCGACATCTGGAGTCGCCGGATCAGGTCCTACAAAGGCTAAGCACGGTGATGTCGTCATCCTGATCGAAGTGCTGCGCGGCGTGAACTATGGACTCAGGGGATTCGCGGCTGAGGATTGAGCTCGGTCGAAGCGGAAGAGTTCCCCGGTCTTGTTGCGCGCCTCGATGACTCCATCCGTGAGCAGCGTGGGGCGATCGTTCATGGCAAGGTGGAAGGTCGATTCGGCGTAGCTGGCATCGGCAGAGAGACCCAAGGGGAGACCGTTCTCGAGCTGCAACTCACCGCTGTTGACATAGGGCGAGATGTGGCCGGCGTTGGCTCCGGTTAACGTTCCATCGGGGGCGACCCGCAGGACCAGACACGTTGTGAACCCGCCGCTGGAACGACCGATCATCCGCTGGTTCATCGCAGACAGTATCTCGGCGGGACTTTGGGACTTTGGCCTTGCTCTGATCGGCGGGCACGAGTTGCCATGCCGAGTTTTCGAAAGCGGGGTCAGAGCAGGCGGGGTCATCGCCGATATGGAAGCGCCACGGACCATTGAGCGAGGCCAGGGGCAGACGGTCCTTGTCCAGATCAAAGGTGCCACTAGAAACCTGGAGTGTTGGCTGAGCGGCGACCCGGATCGCCGGAAGTTGCAGCAGAGTGAGGAGTGCGAGAAGGACGAGGCGGAAGCAGCGAAATGCGCAGGCGATGCTTCGCACGTGGGACTCTCCGCTGGGTTGGGTAGGCGCAATACCACTCGACTGATTCGGCGTACGAGTGTATCTGCACCGGTTCCGATAGGGGAATAGAAGTACGATGGGCGCCGTGGCGACGGATTTGAAGCAAGAATGGAGTGTGGTGGGCCCACCAGGACTTGAACCTGGAACCAAAGCATTATGAGTGCTCTGCTCTAACCATTGAGCTATAGGCCCGGTCGCGCACGCGCTGAGGCGCGAGGACGCCATCTGCAGTGTAGTGCAACCGCGTCGGGGGTGCTGCAGGCGCGATGGCTGAGGCTCACTCGCGCGCGCGCTGCCAGTAGCGAAAAGTCAGGGGTGAGATGGCGGATTGCCCAGGCTCAGCGTACAGCGAAGAGAGTGCCTGGAAGAGGGCCTCGCTCTCGGTGGGGAGGCCGGCGAGGTGCAGGCTGCGCAGCATGCGAGTGAGGCGCAGGTGGTTGTGGTTGGAGGGCGTGAGCCAGTTGCGGGACTGCGCGGGGAAGTTCGCGGCGCGAACGACGGCGCCATCCAGGTGCTGTGTGAAGCCGTAGAAGCGGAGCATGCGCAGCCAGGCGGCGCGCATGCGGCCGCGTATCAGGTCTGACTCGCGGAAGGCGGCTTGGACGCGCGGGGTGAGAAGGGGTGCTGAAGGGTTGGCGCCGCTCACCTCCGGCAGGGGAAAGAGCCACTGGATGTAGTCGTGCACGGCCTCAAGGGTGGCGTCCGACCAGGCGAGCATGTTCGTGAGGGTGCGGCCCTGTGCATCGGGGCGCTCGTCGCGGTAGAAGGCCAGCAACAGTTCATCCGCAAGGGGCATGGCGGGTAAGATGCCTGCGGGCAAATGCGCGGGTCGCAGCGGGTGGGGCGGTGGTTAGAATCAAACGTGCATGCCCCAGCAGCCCATCGGCGTCAGGCCCGCAGCCTGGCAGCGCGCCATCGCGGTGCTGCGGCCCTCGCACAGTCACTCCGCCTTCTCCGCCACCCTGCTGCTGAGCTTTGTTGCGCTGCTGTCCAAGGTGATCAGCCTGGTGCGCACCAAGTACATCATGGTGATGCTGGGGCGGACGGCCAAGGCCGACGCGTTTGCGGCGATGTTTCAGCTGCCGGATACGATCTCCTACTTTCTGATTGGCGGAGCCACGTCGATCACCTTTGTCACGATGCTGACGCGGTACGAGGCGGCGGGGCGCGAGAAGGAAGGGGAAGAGGCGTTATCTGTCATTTTCACGACGATGATGCTGGTGCTGTCGGTCGCCGTGGTGTTGGCGGAGATCTTTGCGCCTGTGTATGTGCAGGTCGCTTTTCCTGGCTTCATGGCGGACCCGGCCAAGTTTGCGCTGTGCGTGCACCTGACGCGCATCATCCTGCCGGGGCAGATCTTCTTTTTTGGAGGCGGAGTCTTTGCGGCGTACCTTCTGGCGCGGAAGCAGTTTACGCTGCAGGCCTTTGCGCCGCTGGTTTACAACGTCGGCATGATGGCCGGGGGGCTGCTGCTGTATCGGTGGCTGGACGTGTCCTCGATGGCGTGGGGGGCGCTGGCCGGAGTGATCCTGGGGCCGTTCGCGATCAACGGGTACGAGGCGCGACGAGCGGGGCTGCGGCTGCGGCTGCACCTGGACTGGGGCAACCGGGGCTTGCGTGAGTGGGTGCGCATTACGCTGCCGCTGATCCTCGGATTCTCGCTGGTCACGGTCGATTCGTGGATCATCAGCCACTTCGCTTCAAGGATCGGCGGAGGGGTCTCTCTGCTTTCGTATGCCAAGCAGTTGTTCAGCGTGCCACAGGCGCTGGGGCAGGCTGCGGGCGCGGCTTCGCTTCCCTTCCTTGCTTCGCTTTATGCGCAGAGAGATAGCACGGGCGGGGTGGATCGCAAGCCGTTTGCGCGGTCGGTGAATGCATCTGTTTCCCGGATCGCGGCTGTCTCTCTGCTGCTGAGCTCGTGGATGCTGGCGATGGCAGGGCCTGCGGTCGACCTGGTCTTCCGCGGAGGACTCTTCCACCGCAGTGATGCGGGGGCGATGGCGCTGTACTTCGGTGTCTTTTCGCTTTCCCTGTGCTTCTGGTCGGCGCAGGCGATCTATGCGCGGGCCTTTTATGCCACCAGCAATACGGTGACGCCGATGGTGGCGGCGACGCTGGTAACGCTGGCTTCGTTGCCGGTGTACTGGTTCTTGTTTCGGCTGCATGGCGCGGTGGGGCTGGCGTGTGCTTCAGATATCGGGATCACCTTGCAGGCGGTGGTGTTT
>DASWUY010000491.1:0-3727 GCA_036401435.1 Acidobacteriaceae bacterium
CGGCTGAAGAGCGAAAACGCGTCGGCGGTGGAGCCCGCGAATCCGGCGAGTATCTTGTCCTGATAGAGGCGCCTCAGCTTCTTCGCGGAGTGCTTGAGGATGGCATCGCCAAGCGTTACCTGACCATCAGCCGCCATGACCACGTTGCCCCCGCGGCGCACGCATACGACCGTGGTTGAGCGAATGCGGCGGCCTGCCCCGGAGGAGGAGATCGGAGTGTCGGATGGGTGCGGAAAAGACGGGCCACCGGGGTAGGGGGAGAGGCTTGGCTTGCTCATACTGACCCTTAAGTATAGCCCAGCAGGGTCCTGGCCCAGGTTGCTCGCGGTCGAGGGGGAGGGGCGGGCTGCGGTATGCTTTGAGAGGAACTGCCTCCCGGGCTGCGCCCTGCCGGGAGCCTACCCCATTTCGGGACGGAGCTCCGCGTGAACGGCCTTTCTCTGCGTGATCCCCACTTTGTCGGCACGCTTGCCGCGGCTGGTCTGTGCCTGGGGGGCCTGGCGCTCTACGTGGCCACGCGCAAGCGCACCACGGCAGAGGAGCTGGAACGGATCCGGCGCCAGGACCTGGTGCTCGGCGGACGCATCATCGATGGCA
This sequence comes from Acidobacteriaceae bacterium, assembly GCA_036401435.1. Taxonomy (GTDB): domain Bacteria; phylum Acidobacteriota; class Terriglobia; order Terriglobales; family Acidobacteriaceae; genus EB88. The sequence continues at coordinate 598 of DASWUY010000491.1, forward strand.
CCATTCTCGACATTGCGGAGCTGGACGAGACCGAGTGCGGCCGCCCGGGCGGCATGCAGCTGATCCTCTACAAGTACGAGATTGCCGGGGTCTCCTATGAGTGCTCCCAGGACGTGACCAACCTCAAGGAGGTGATCCGGATCGAGGAGATCCGGGTCGGCTTCCCCTGCTCGGTGCGCTACGACACCCGGCAGCCGGAGAACAGCATTATCGTCGCGGAGAACTGGATGGGGCTGCGGGATACGGCAAACTCGGTGCCGGTGCGACGCGCCGGGCGGCGCCGCTGGTCGGCCCCGGTGGGCTAGCTTTGCTGACAGAGGCTGTAGGCGAGTTGCGCGGTGAGACGCTAGCCGGGAGAAGAGGGAAGATGGCCCGAGCTCGTCGTCCGTCAGTTATTCGGGCCGCCTCTGCGATGGCTGCCATGTTTGCGCTGTCGGCGATGCTGGCCATGCCTGGTTTGCAGGGCTTGGGCCGTGCTCAGCAGGCCGGGGTAACCGCAGCCCTGACCGCCGACCCGCCGGTCGACCCGCACCACCCGGCGCGGCTGGTGGAGTTGACGGTGCCCAGCCACGGCTCGCCCATGAACGCGGTCTTCTATCTTGCGTCCGGCGCAGGCCCGCACCCGGTTGTGCTGCTGCTGCACGGCTTTCCCGGCAATGAGCAGAACCTGGACCTGGCGCAGGCCATGCGGCGCGCGGGCTGGAGCGTGCTCACGCTGCACTATCGCGGCTCCTGGGGCTCGCCGGGCGCATTCTCCTTTTCGCACGCGATCGAGGACACGGATGCAGCGGTGGCTTTCCTGCGCGACCCGGCAGTCGCGACCCGGTACAGCCTTGACCCCAAGCGCATCGTCCTCATCGGCCACAGCATGGGTGGCTTTCTTGCGCTGCACGCCGCCAGCACGCATCCGGAGCTGATTGGGGTCGCCGCGATCAGCGCCTGGAACATCGGCGGCGAGGCCACCGCGGCCAGAACGCCCGCAGGCGAACGAGGGATGACCGACTCTCTGCGGAGCGAGCTTGCGCCGCTGGTCGGCTGCACGGCGGAGAGCCTCTTTGCCGATGCGAAGGCGCATGCGTCTGCATGGAACTTCGTCGACTACGCTGCGGCGATCGGCACGCGGCCGGCGCTCTTTCTTGAGGCGGACGATGGCTTGGCAGAGGCGAATGCTGCCCTGGCGCGGGCGCTGCGCCAGACAGGGAATCAGCGAGTGACCGAGCAGCACCTGGCGACCGACCACAGCTTCAGCGACCATCGCATCGCGCTGGAAAGTGTGGTGCTGACCTGGCTGGGCTCGCTGCAGTAACAGTCTGCCGGCTGGGGATGCGTGCTGCCATGAGGCAGATTGTCCGCCCACCGCGTGAGAGCCTTAGGCATCCGCCCTTCTTTTCTCAGGGCCGGGCTCAGTTCCCGGGTACGGTTGCGGCCATCGTGTCCCAGTGTTTGAGGATCGTGTGCAGCACGGTGCTGCCGCAAAGCCAGGCCGACTCAAGCGCAAGCCTGGAGCCGATATAGGGCGCGGTGACGGACTCGATGGCGGTATGGCCGGGCAGCGGCATGGAGTAGTTGCTCCCGGTCCGCAGCACCATTACTCTGGCTGCGTCGACGCGATGCATCCTGTCCAGGCGCTCCAGCGCGTTCATGAAGCCGGAATCCTCCATCTCCGTCATGACGAAGTTGCCCTTGCCACCGGTGTAGAGAGTCACCCAGTCGTTCGCGTATCGGGTCATGACTGCTCCATGCCAGTAGTAGTCGGAGGCAAAGGTGTCGCCCAGGAGGACAAAGGGTGGGCGCTGCGCGTTGGGCAACCCGGTAAAGCCGGCCCTGAAGGCCGCTACGGCCGGGTCATCGCCGAGAGGGAGGCCGCGCGTCTGCTCGAAGGCCCACGCCGCGAGTTTTGCGTTGAGGGTGTAGAGGTTCGAGCGCATCCAGGCGACCTGCGGCCCACCGGGCAGGGCGGCCGGGTTGGGGGCGGTGGCGCCGATAGGAAAGATGCCATAGGGCCATCCCGACGGCGCATCCTTGGGATCGATCTCCCGCGCCACATCGCCGACCACGTATCGTGCCCAGGCCGCGGAGCCGATCGAGGCGTCCTGTGGATCGACGCCGGCGATGCCGTTGATCAGGATGTAGGCGTGGGTCAGATCAAAACGCGGGTCAAGGCCGAGCGCCATCATGGACGCGGCTGCGTTGACCAGGGTCGTCCCGCTGACCATGCCGAGGACCGTGTGCTCGGCGTTGGTGCGCAGTGGATGGACCCCTGCAGGGAAGGGCACGACCTCGTCCAGGTGCTCGCGCTCTACCCAGAACTGAAACTCACCGGGCGGGTCGCCTGTGTCCTCACCGATCTCAAAGGTGGTCACAACGACGGCGCGCACGGGCCAGGGCTGGGCAAGTGCCGCAGGGGCCAGCAGCAGTACCGAGAGAACGAGAGAGACCAAGCGCATGTCCTTTTCTCCGAAGCCCGTGTGGGGTTGGTTTGATTCGCATGAGCGGTACAGCCCGGCAGAAGGGCTCGGGCGCACCGCGGGAGAAGTCGCGTTGCCATGCACGATAGCAGACGGCGCCCTGCTGGCTATCCAGAAAGTCGCAGCGCCTCTTCGCGTACCCAGTCGGGCAAGTATGCTTTTGAATGAGTGAGGACGGGTGACGATGTGTGGACGGTATGCCAGGAGGTCTGACAAGCAGCGCATTGCGGAGCATTTCCGCGTCGACCCGGGTACGTTCCCGGATCTCGGCCACTCCTACAACGTCGCGCCGCAGACCTTCCAGCCTATCCTCAGGCTGGCTCGCGAGACGGGTGCGCGCGAGGTCGTGCTGATGCGCTGGGGCCTCATTCCTTTTTGGGCCAAAGACGCCAAGCTTGCATACTCCACCATCAACGCCAAGGCAGAGACGGTGGCCACGGCGCCAGCCTTTCGCGAGGCCTTCCTGAAGCGGCGCTGCCTGGTGCCGGCCGACGCCTTCTACGAGTGGCAGAAGATCGACGCCAAGACCAAGCAGCCGTTCGCCATTGGCATGCGGGACGGAAGTCCCTACGCGTTTGCCGGGCTGTGGGAGCGGTGGCGCGACCCGGCCGTCCCAGGGGCGCCGCTAGAGACCTACACCATCCTGACGACCGACCCGAACG
>DASWUY010000492.1:0-1574 GCA_036401435.1 Acidobacteriaceae bacterium
TGGACTCCATGGAAGACCTCGAGAAGGCGGCCCGACAACAGGGCATTTCCTTTGAGGACTTCAAGGCAAACATCCGCAACGGCATCATCACGCAGCAGGTCGTGCGCGATGAGGTAGGCCGCCGCCTCCAGTTGACGCAGGCTGCCGAGCAGGCTTACTACGAGGCACATAAGGCGGATTTCGCACAGCCGGAACAGGTCAGGCTCAGCGAAATCCTCGTTCCTCTGCCTGACAACGCAACCGATGTCCAAATCTCGCAGGCGCAAGCTAAGGCTGACGGCATCGCTAGGCAGATCAAGGCAGGCGACAAGTTCGAGGACCTGGCCAAGCTCATCTCCGGCGGCCAGACCGCGGCGCAGGGCGGTGATCTCGGCCTGTTCAAGCGCGGCGCGCTCGCCAAGGTGCTGGAAGACCAAACCTTCGACCTTTCCGCGGGCCAGAACACGGCACCGATCCGCACCCGCCAGGGCTTTGTGATTCTCAAGGTGACTGAGCATCAGGGCGCAGGCGTCCCTCCGCTTAAGGACATTGAGCCCCAGGTGCAGGAGGCCATCTATTCAGAGCAGATGCAGCCCGCACTCCGGGCCTATCTGACGAAGCTGCGTGAAGGCGCGTACATCGACATCAAATCCGGCTTCATCGATGCCGGTGCCAGCACCAAGCAGACCAAGCCTGTCTTCAGTGCCTATGCCGCGCCGGTCTCGAAGAAGCAGAAGCAGGCGGCAAAGAAGCGCTTCGACCGCAATGGGCGTGTTGCCGTCAACGTCGGCACCACGGCCCCAGCTGCGGTCGCAAAGCCCGCTGTCATCAAGCTCGATAAGAACGGTAAGCCGAAGAAGGTGAAACGCGAGAAGATTCGCTTCGGCCAGGCACCTGAGCAGTCCTTGCCGCCCGGCCCAACCCGCACCGCCTCCGGGGCCGACACCGGGATCGGCACAAACAAGGCGACGGGGGCCGAGACTCCGGGCGCACCCGCTACCCTCACGCCCGCGCCCGGCACCGCCATCGCTCCGCTCGAATCGAGCAGCACCTCCGCGCTCAACGATGCGGACGCTGATCCGCTCGCGCCGAAGACGGGGCCGCTGAAGAAGACGCGGTACAGCGACCGCGCTCCAGAGGTCAAGCTCCGCCATGAGAAGGCCAAGGTCGCAAAAGTGGAAGAGAAGAAGATCGCCACCCCAGCACCGATGACCACCACCGAGCTGGCCGCGAAGCAGACCCAGGCAGCGCCGCTGGGCCTGAATGGCGACACGGCTTCGAAGAAAAAGAAGAGACACAAAAAGGGTGAGGCCAAGGAGCGCTTGCAGCCCAAGCCCAAGGACCCCAATGCTCCCAAACCAGATGCGACAGGAGCGTATCCGAGCCCGTACAAGCCGGCGGCTAAGCCTGCGGCAACAACGCCGCCGGCAGACGGAACAACGTTACCGCCCGTGACCGCTCCCGCCCCCGGAGCCGGAACCACGGGTGAGACGGCTCCTGCTACACCGGGCACACCGATCCCAACGCCTCCGCCGAACCAGTAATCGCCTGATATATGCAAGCGGCAACGCGAGAGCCTCGGCTCTCGCGTTGCT
>DASWUY010000493.1:0-6593 GCA_036401435.1 Acidobacteriaceae bacterium
CAGCCCGACAGACCTGGGGCCGCTGCGGTTCTCGGTCCGGAGTGACGGGCGGGCGGGATTTCTCTTCGTGAATAACTACGTGCGGGGGGCGGCGATGCCGGCGCACCTGCATGCGCAGTTCGCGATCTCGCTGCCGGGCGGCATGCTGCGCCTGCCTGCAGAACCCATCGATCTGCCTTCGGGCGCGTTCTTCGCCTGGCCCTTCCACCTGGACCTGGAGGGCGTGCCGCTGCTGTACAGCACAGCGCAGCTGATGGCCAGGCTGGCGCCGGAGCCGGGCACCTCGGGGGCTGCCTCGCGGGGGGTAGGATCGACCTTTGTCTTCGCCTGCGTGGAGGGTGTGCGGTGTGAGCTGGCCATTGCAGGCACGGCTCCGGCCGGACTCGAACTGCCTGCGGGCATCACGTCAAGCACGCGCGATGGCGTGACCACCGTGGTGGTGCAGCACGCCTCGCCTGACCCCGCGCCGATGCGAGTGCGCAGCGCTGGGGGCACAGAGGTGAGCCTGCTGCTGCTCTCTGCTGCGCAGGCGGAGGATAGCTGGAAGGTGCGCCTGGACGGGGCGGAGCGCCTGCTCCGCACCCATGCCGACGTGATCGCCGACCAGGCTGCGGGGACGGTAACCCTGCGCTCGCGAGAGGGACCGGGCTTTGCGTTCGCGCTCCAGCCTGCTCCGGCAGCTGTGCCGGCGGCGGCACCGCGCACGGCGCAGCCGTTGCAGCAGGCAGGGCCGGCAAGCTACCGCGCCAGCCTGCCGCCGATCTCCGTGCGGCTGGTGACCAGCCAGCAGCAGGCGCCGGGTGAAGCGCCACCGATCGCGCTGGGCCCGGCCTTCTCCTGGAGGCCGGGGGGCGTGGCGACGGTGCCCGCCGACGCGGCCTGGAACGCGGCCGCGGGCAAGTGGACGCTGCGTCTGGAACCGACGGCCCTGCCGCCCGGAGTGCGCGACCTCTTCCTGAACATCCGCTACACCGGCGACCAGGCGCGGCTGCTGGCCGGCAGCACCCTGCTCGATGACGATTTCTTCAACGGCACGGCCTGGCAGGTGGGGCTGCGCCGGTACACGTCCGCGGGCAAGGTGCCGCTGCTGCTGCTGGAGGTGCTGCCCCTGCGCGCGGACAGCCCCGTGTACCTTGAGCCGTGGGCGCGGGAGGCAGTGGGCGGCGCCGCCCAGACGGCGGTGGTCGCGGGTTTCACCCTTACTCCTGAGTACGAGTTGCGGCTGGGGGTGCAGGGTACGGGGCCAGGGCAGCGAAGCGCGGGGGCGGCGAGCGAGATCGGGAAGGCGACAGCGAAGGCCGAGGCAGGCGCGAACGCGTCCCGCGTGCGGTAGGGCGGCGCGGGCGGTGTCAGCCTCCGCGCTATTTTTGAGCTGGGCTGCGCCGTGCCCGAGCTTCGATCGTGCCCTGCCCCTGTCGGCTACGCCCGGACTTATTTGCCCTGCACGCTCAGCCGGGCCAGCACGGTTTTCAGCGCGTCCAGCTTTTGCCCCGCTTCGCCCAGCCGGCCGGCAGCGGTCAGCCGCTGGTAGTCGGCAAAGTCCTTCCCCGCCTCTGCGATGAGCGCGTTCAGGTCCATGGCAGGAGGCTGTGCGCCCGGCGCCGGCTTTGCGGCCTGCGGCGCCTCGGAGGTGTTGAGCGTCGAGGCCTCGCCACCGAAGAGAGAGCTGAGCGCCGCCTCGAACGTCGTGCCATAGGCCAGCTTGTCCTGGAGCGCGAGCACGACCAGACGCAACTCCGGCATGGGGCTTTGCTGCGCTTGCAGGTAAATGGGCTCGGCGTAGAGCAGCGCGCGGCCAGAGGGAATGACGAGCAGGCTGCCTCGGAGCACGTGCGAGCCCTGCTGGTTCCACAGCGTCAGCTGTCCGGAGAGCTGCGCGTTCTGGTCGATGCGCGCCTCGATCTGTTGCGGGCCGTCGATGAGCCGGGTCTTGGGAAAGTCGTAGACGGCGGCGGTGCCATAGCTGGTTCCGTCGCATCGGCCGGCGATCCAGCCGATGAGGTTATTGCGGTTGGCCGGAGTAAAGGGCAGGATCTCCACAAACTCTTCTGCCTGCTCGCCGGGCAGGCGCATGAGCACGAAGTTGGGCTGCATGGGCTGCACGGTCTGCTGGCCGCCGGCATCGCTGCCGGTCTCGGTAGCCACCGTCCATAGGTCTTCGCGGTTGAAGAAGACCTGCGGATTGGTCATGTGGTAGAGGCCGTAGACCTGCGACTGCAGCTTGAAGAGATCCTCCGGGTAGCGCACATGGCGGTGCAGGTCCGGGGGCATGGCGGCCGCGTCCTTGAAGAGCACGGGAAAGATGCGCCGGTAGGCGGCGAGGATGGGGTCCTGCGGGTCGAAGACGTAGAAGCTGGTGTCGCCGTTGTAGGCGTCGACCACTACCTTGACGCTGTTGCGCATGTAGTTGACCGGGCGGTCGCCCAGGCTGTAGTGGGTGGAGTAGGGATAGCTATCGGAGACGGTGAAGGCATCCATGAGCCAGGAGAGCCGGCCATCGTCGCCGACGACCATGTAGGGGTCCTGGTCAAAGGTCAGGAAGGGCGCCAGGCGGGCGACGCGCTCGCGGATATTGCGGCGCATCAGCAGGCGGCTCTGCGCGCCCACATCGTCGCTGAAGGGCAGCGTGCCCAGGTCGCCGCGGTCGATGGCGAGGATGACCCGCTTGAGGAAGCTGCCCAGAGGGATGCCGCCGGTGCCCTGGTAGGAGGTGAGGTTGTTGCTCTGTCCCTGCGGGTAGTCAAACTCCTGCTGCCGGGTCTTGACGTAGACGTCGGTGTCAGTGAGCTCGCCGAAGTAGATCTCCGGCCGCGTCACCTTGAGGCCGGCGATGGTGCTCTGGACCGGCATGTTGCTGAGCAGCAGGGTAGGGAGTCCTTCGTTGGTGAAGCCGTTGACCGGGTTCATGGTCACGCCGTAGCCATGCGTGTAGATCAGTTTCTCGTTGATCCAGTTGCGGCTGCTTACGGGCAGGCGGTCCACGTTCAACTCGCGCGGGGCAAGCATCACCTCACGGCGTACGCCGTCGAGGTCGTAGCGGTCAATATCGATATCAGGAAAGTCGTAGTAGGTGCGGATCTCCTGCACCTGGCGCAACGTGTCCTGCAGCGCATGCCAGTCCCACAGGCGGATGTTCTGGAGCGTGGTCTGGTTGTGCGTCGGGTCTGCCGCGTCGACGGTGGTCTCGGCAGGGAACTCGCTGCGCGAGAAGGCGTCCAGGCCGAAGGCGTGGCGGGTGAGCTCGATGTTGTGCGCGATGAAGGGCTCCTCGCGCACCAGCTCATTGGGCTTGACGATGAAGCTGCCCGTGTACCAGCTAACGAGGCCGAGCACGAGGTAGCAGAGGGCAGCGGGCAGGATGGCGATGCCGATCCACCGCGCCTGCGCCTGCCGCGCTGCATTGACGGCAGCAATGGCCGCACCCAGAACCAGCGCCGCCGCGACCAGGAGCAGTCCGTGGATGGTCACATGCGCGTCCACGTAGTTCATGCCGTCGAAGATGGTGTGGTGCTCGAGCAGCCGCTGGTAGCGGTCTACGTAGACCGACATGGCAAGCACCAGGAGCAGGAACGCGACGGTGATCGAGAGCCCGCGCCATGGGGAGCCGCCATACCGGATCTGCCGCTTGTCGAGGGCGCGGGTGCCACTGGTGATGAAGAGGAAGAGGACCGCGACCGCCGAGGTGGCCACGGCCATGGTGAAGAGCCAGTTGTTGATCAGCTGCCACGCCGGCAGGGTGAAGAGGTAGAAGCTCAGGTGACGGCCGAAGATGGGGTCGATTGCCTCGCTGGCCGCGCGTGGCGCATAGCGGAAGAGGGCGAGCGTGGGCCATTCGGCCATCATGGTCAGCCCGCTCAGGAGGGCAACGACGATCGAGACCAGGAGCGAGATAAGTCGCAGCGCGGGTGCTACCGAGAGGTTGATGGGCCGGCCGGCGATGAGGATGGCGTGGGCCACGGGCAGGTCGGCCTGGTGCGTGCGGCGGATAATCCAAAAGGCGCCGTAGAGCAGCAGGAAGGTGCACAGCGCGAAGAGCACAAAGACTGCTGCTTCGAGGCCGGCTGTCTTCCAGAAGACCTGCGCATACCCCAGCGAGCCGAACCACAGCACGTCGACCCAGGTAGAGAAGGCCGTGCGGGCGGCGAGCATGAGGCCGAAGAGCACAACCAGGAGCAGAATGAGTTTCGGGCGGCGTTGTCCTCGCCGCACAGGTGAGTCGATGAAGATCGGCAACTTGCCTCCGAGCTCGACCGGGGCGGTCGAGGCGCAGACAGATTGTACAGCTGTCTTGAATCAGGGCACTTACGCGAGAGGTGCGTGCCGGGATGGCGTCTTCCAGCGGCGTAAGCCTGGCCTGGCGCGTGCGGCGTCTATGCTGGAGCTCTCTGCGGCTCGCGCGGCAAGAGCGTCTCGTGAAGGAGAGGAGCGGTGACCGGGACACAATACTGGACACAGCACTACCTGCTCTTTGGCCACGGCCTGGGCGTGTCCTGTTTGCTGGCGGCGCTGCCCATCTTCACGCTGCTGCTGGTGGTGGGCATTCTGAGACGGGCTGCGTGGCTGGCGGGTGTGTTGGGGCTGGTGGTGACCCTGCTGCTGGCGACGGTTGGCTACCGCATGCCGGTGCCCATGGCCCTGAGTGCGGCTGGCATGGGCGTTGCGTTCGCGCTGTTTCCGATTACCTGGATCATCTTCTGGGCGCTCGCGCTGTTTCGCGTCACGGTGGAGACGGGCCAGTTCGCGGTCATCCGGGACTCGATCGGGCAGTTGACGCCCGACCCGCGGCTGCAGGCGCTGCTGATCGCCTTTGCCCTGGGCGCTTTCCTCGAGGGGGCGGCGGGCTTTGGCACGCCGGTTGCGATTGCCGCGACCATGCTGGTGGGCCTGGGCTTCACACCCTTTCGCGCCTCGGCCATCTGCCTGATTGCGAACACGGCGCCGGTGGCGTTTGGCTCGCTCGGCATTCCGATCATCACGCTCGCCGCCACCACTGGCCTGCCGCTTGCGAGGCTGAGCACGGCAACAGCGGCGATGTGCACGCCGGTGGCTGTCCTGCTGCCGCTCTACATGCTGCTGGCCACGGGCGGGCGGCGCGCTGTCTCGGGTATCTGGCTGCCCACGTTGGCTTCGGGCGCGATCTTTGGCGCGGTGGAAGTGGCGGTGTCGGTCTACCTTGGCCCTCAGCTTACGGATATCCTGGCTTCGCTCTCGGCCATTGCTGCGCTGGTGCTGCCGTTACGCTGGCGGCCTGCGCCGCCTGCGCCGGGTGATCTGGAGGGCTGGCCATCGCGCGGGATTCCGGGAGCCGTTTCCGGCGGCCGAGGGAACACGGCCGGGGTTGAGCCGCGCGCTCAGTCACAGCCGGGGGCGACCTTCCGGGCCGCGACCTTCCGGGCCGCGACCTTCCGGGCATGGATGCCTTATGGCCTGCTGGTGGCCTGCGTGCTGCTATGGGGCTGGTCGCCGGTGCAGCGGGCCCTGGGCGGGTCTACCAGGCTTGTGCCCTGGCCGCTGCTGCACGATGCGGTGACCCGCGTGCCGCCCATCGTGAGGGCGCCGGCTCCGTACCACGCGCTCTTTACGCTCAACCTGCTGGCCGCCTCGGGTACTGCGTGCATGGCAGCCACGCTGCTCTCGGCGGTCTGGCTGCGTCTTGCTCCGCGCCGCTTCGTCGGCATCCTGATGGGGGTGTCCGGCCAGCTGGGCCTGCCTACGCTCACGGTAGCCGCGGTGCTGGGGCTGGCGTTCCTGATGAACTACTGCGGCGCCACCGCGACGCTGGGCCTGGCCTTTGCTACTACGGGGCGGCTGTTCCCCTTCTTCAGCGCGCTGCTGGGCTGGCTGGGGGTCTTCCTTACCGGGTCAGACACGTCGGCAAACGCGCTGTTTGGCAGCCTGCCGGTAGTCACCGCGACCAGGCTGGGCTTCAGCCCGGTGCTGATGGCCGCGGCCAACTCCAGCGGCGGCGTAATGGGCAAGATGATCAGCCTGCAGACCATCGCCATTGCGGCCGCGGCCACAGGGCTGACAGCGAAAGAGCAGGCCAGGCTCTTCCGCTTCACCCTGCGGCACAGCATCGCGCTGGCGGCGCTCACGGGAGGCATTGCGCTGGGGCTTGCCTACGTGATCCACCCGCGGTAGAGGCCTACTTCGCCCGCTTCAGAGTCAGCTCCGCAGGAGTCGCGTCCGCCTGGTCCACCTTGCTGGTCAGCTTGATCTCGTCTGCGGTCGCGACGCCCTCGTGCTTGATGGTCATCCCGTTGTAGGACACGCTGAAGGAGACCTTGTCGTCGACCACCTTGCCATCGCTGATCGGGGTGGGGTCGCCCTGTGGCCCGGTCACCGTGCCGGTCAACGTGGTGCCGTCCTGCTTGAAGGTGAAGGAGAGGGGGAAGACGTCGCCGTTCGGCGTCTTGACATCCCCGGACCACGCACCTGAAATGTTTGCGGCAAACGCCGTCGCTGCGCTCAGCATCAGCAATACGACAGCGGCCCATCCTCGAAATCGATTCATTGCCATTCCTCCCGGATTTCCTACGCCGTCGATGATACCCGAAGCCGGCGCCTGCACGCCCCTTACGCCCCGGCAAAAG
>DASWUY010000494.1:0-7053 GCA_036401435.1 Acidobacteriaceae bacterium
TGGTGGGGTGATGCCCTGGTCGCGAAGGGCGCGGTCGCTGGCGATCCAGACGACGGAGAGGGGCTGGGCGCCAGCGAGGCGTTCGCCGTTGACGAAGAGGGTGGGGGTGCCATCGACGTGCAGGGACTCGGCCTCCTTCATGGAGGCGCGGACGGCGGACTCATCCTGGCGCGTGAAGCAGGCCTGGAGGGGTTCCTTGTTGAGCTTGGAGCGTTCGCCTTCTTCGCGGGCGAGCTTGTCCAGGGTCTCGGCGGATTTCTTGGGGTCGCGGTCGGGGCCGGTCACGTCGTCGCCGTGGCTGTGCAGGTAGTCGACATAGTGCCAGTAGGCGGTGGCGTTCTGCTGGCCGAGGCAGTTGGCGTCGATGGAGGCATGGAGGGCCCAGGGGTGGATCTCGATGAGGGGGTCGTCCTTGTAGATGATCTTGACCAGGCCCTTGTAGTGGTCCAGGGTCTCGGGGAAGAGTTCGGCGTGCATGCGGGCGCAGTAGGGGCATTCGAGGTCGTCGTAGTTGACGATCTGGACCTTGGCCTGCTCGGGGCCGCGGACAGGGCGGTCGGCGGTGGAGATAGTGTCTTCCGCGGTCTTGGTGAGGCTCCAGGTGCTGAGGCGGGCGAGGGTGGCGTTGTCTTTGGAGAGCAGGAAGTCGAGCTTCTCCTTGTGGGCGGGGTCGCCCGAAGGGGAGAAGACGAGGGTGAGGGTGTCAAAGCCGGCGGTGGTGCTGGGGGTGCGCGCGCTGACGGCGACGTTCCAGTCCGGAGGGACGCTGAGCTGGGCGCGCACGAGCAGTTCGATCCTGCGGTCGAGCTTGGCGTCGAAGGTGCCGGGGCTCTGGGCCCGGCAGCCGGCGAGGGTAAAGGCCGGAGTGAGGGCGAGGAGGAACGCCAGCAGGAAACGGGATGGAAGCACGGGACAGCCCAACCTTTCGCGAGTGGCTTTCATTATCGCATTGAGGCTGCTGCGGGCTGGGTGACGAGAGGGCGGTGGCGGCTACTTGGCGGAGCCCTCGCGGTAGACGGGAAAGACCAGGCGCAGGGCTTCAAGGCGCGCGCGCCGGGCGAGTGCGGTGGCGGAGTGATGCCGGGCGAGGTGGACCTGCTGCCAGAGCGGGAGCCGGTAGTAGGCCCGGGTGCTGGGGGCGGCGGATTTGGGGCTGTGGGCTCGGCTTTCAATGACAGCACTGACCTCGCCGGCGAGGCGGAGCTTGGTGGCCTTCCACCAGGAGGCGATCTCTGCCTGGAGGGCGTTGAGGGCGGCGGGAGACTGGGTGAGTTCGCGCATGAGGGCCGGGGCGTGGGACCACCGCCTGACGGTGAGCAGGGGATTGGGGCCGAGCAGGCCCTTGTAGAAGTCGAGCGTGGCGCGCTTTTCGACGATGGGGATGGAGCCACACTCGAGCGCCTCGTAGGTGCGGAAGCACTCCATGTTGAGCCGGCCCATGGGGCTGGGGGCGAAGACGGTCTCTTCGAGGATGGTCTTGTAGGCGGAGGGCGAGAGGACGGTGGAGGGTCCCTGGTCGGTGGAGTGATTGAGGTGCGGGCGGACGGAGGCGAGGGCCTTGATCATTTCGGGGCGGGTCGCTCGTTCTGTCTCGCCTACGAAGCTCCAGAGGTGGGTGCGTTCGGAGGAGAGTTTGGGTGGGTGGTCGAGTTTGACCCCGTTGGAATAGCCGAGCGGAAGCTGCATGACGGAGGGCTTGAAGATGCTGGACCAGCAGGTGCGGAAGACGCCATTGAAATATTGGTAGGCCTGGTAGCCGCCGTGATAGTGCTCGTCGGATAAGTGGAAGAGAAAGACGTTGGTGCGATCGCGGAATTGCTGGTAATAGGCAGGCGGGTTCTTATGAATGAACTTATCGAGGACGATGCAGTTATCCATAACCAGGGCGTGGCTGCAGTCGTAGACATGCTCCTGGATGTGGTCGCCGAAGAGCTCTGCGATCCAGTCGTTCTCACGATTGTCATGGGACTGCCAGATGGCGGTTAGCAATGAGGCTCTCCTCGAGAGTAGTAGAGCGGAGTTATGCCCTGGGGGTAGTAAGACGCTGCAGCTGGCCGTGTAACTGGACAAAGTCCTGCTTGACGGGGACGAGGCGGGGGACGCCGACCCGAAGGAGGACAGGAAAGGACGCGAGCGTAAGCAGCAGCCGGAGGAAGCTTGCGATGAGCAGGGCAGAGCTCGCGCCGACCAAGCCGAAGCGGGGGATAAGGAGCAGGAGCAGGGGGATGCTGAAGGCGATGCCGCTGGACTGGATGAGGGTGACGGCGCCGGGGCGGCCGAGGGCCATGTGTGCCTGGGTAAGGACGAGGGTGGCGCCGGTGACGATGGCCTCGGCGATGAGGATGTTGAGCAGGGTGACGGCGTGGCGGTAGTCGCGGCCGTAGAGAAGCGGGAGCAGGATGGGGCCGAGGAGCCCGACGAGTGTGCCGGCGAGCATGGAGAAGATGAGGCTGAGGCGGGCGGCGCGGGAGGTGAGCTCAAGCAGTTCGGCGGGGCGGAGGCCGAGGGCCTTGGGGAAGAGGACGCTGGCGACGGCGGTCTGGAGGACGCTGAGGGTGCGGGAGAGGCTGAGGGCAACGGCATAGACGCCCATGGCTGCCGGCTCAAGGAGGCGGACGACCAGAGCCTGATCGGCGTAGAGGGCGAGGGTGCCGCAGAGGTCGACGCCGTAGGAGCGGACGCCGTAGCCGAGCAGCGCGCGGGAGGAGGCGAGGAGCGAGGCAGCGCGGCCGCGGAGGTCAGGGACGATGCGGCTGAAGAGGAAGAGGAGGATGGGGGTGCCGGCGACGACGTAGCTGAGGCAGGCGGTGGTGGGGGTGAGGCCGCCGGCGAGGAGGAAGGCGGAGAGGAGAAGCAGGGTGACCAGGGGGGTGAGGGCGAGCGAGAGGCTGGAGGCGAAGAAGTCTTCCTTGGCTTCGCATGCGGCGCGGGCGACGCCGATCAGGAGGACGATTGTGCCGTTGAGCATGAAGAGCTGGGCGAGGTGGATGACGCGGGCGGGGTAGTGGTCGAGCCAGAAGGGCATGGCGGCGTCGCCGACCACGGTGGAGAGCAGGCCGAGGATGAGGCCGAGGAGCAGGGCAGCACGCAGAAGGGTGGTGCGGTGGGCGCCTGGCCGCCGGAAGTGATAGATGAGGGCGCTGGGCAGGCCGAGGGTCATCAGGTTGGGGAGGAAGTTGGGCCAGACGCCCATGGCCGCCATCTCTCCTCGACCGGAGGGGTGGAGTGCGCGCGCGGTGAGGATGCCGGTAGCGGCGTTGACGAGCACAAAGAGGGCGCGGCCGCCGGCAGACTGCATGACGTTGAGCAGGGCAGAGCGTTTGCGGGGACCGGCGTGATCGATGGGCGCGGGGACGGGGAGGGTGGCGCCGGGATCGTCGACGTAGGTGCTGTTGAGCCCGGCGGCGGTGGCCTCGGCCGCGTCCTCGGCAGCTTCAGGAGGTTGTGCGCTGAGCTCTGTGTTCACGTCGTTTCGCAGGGGGACCTGGGGCTTTCCGGTGGCGAGCAGGGTGAATAGGCGGAGCGGAAGGCAGGGGCTTCCGCCAGGGCCCAGGGGGCGCGAGAGGGTGCAGCCGGTTGAGTTCCTGTGGGGTTATTGTACCGAATGCCGTTTCTGGAGCGGGAGCAAGCGGCCGGCAGGTGGCGAGAGGCGCCTGGGTTCAGGTGAGTTCAGGGAGAGACCGGGCGGGGTGGAGCTGCCGGGAGCCGTGGCTGCGGGAGACCTGCTCATAGATGATTTCGAGTTTGTCGACGATGGCCTGCCAGGTGTTATGGGCGAGGATCCGGTCGCGGTTGCGTTCGCCCATCTGGTGAGCGAGGTCGCGGTCGAGCAGCAGCTGGGCAAGCGCGGTGGCGAGGGCGTGGGGGTCGCGCGGGGGCACGGCGAGGCCACCGCCGGGAAGGATGAGAAAGGGGACGCCCCCGGCGTTGGTGGTGACGACGGGCAGGCCGCAGCTCATGGCTTCAATGACGGTGGTGGCATAGGGCTCGCCGAAGGACGGTAAGGTGTAGACATGATGGGACCTGTAGAACGCGACGGACTGCTCCCGGGTGATGCGGCCGTGCATGGTGACGCGGTCGCGCCAGGGCTGAGCGTCGATCCAGGCGGCGACGCGGTCATATTCATCGCCGCCCCCGGCGATGGTTAGCGTACAATCCCCCACTAGGGAAAGCACCTCTGCAAAGGCTTCCAGAAGAACGTAGATTCCTTTCTTGGCCCTGAGATTGGACAGGAAGAGGAGTTTGTGGGTGTGGGGCAGGGTGGGATCCGGGTCGGCTGCGGGCGAAAACAGGTCTGCATGGATGCCGTGCTCGAGGTAGTGGATCTTCCGGTCCGCGCTTTTTCCCAGAACGATTCTCGGTCGTGCAGCAGGGGACGTCAGTAGAAACGCAGCGGCGAGCGACTGCTGGAACAGGCAGATGGTGTTCTTGGCGAACTGGGCCAGTTTCCTGACCAGCCCTTTGCCGGAGATGACGCCTTCAGGGTCGTCGGGCCAGTCGGGAACGTAGGTGCCGAGCACGATGGGGACGCGGGCGCCGGCCATGGCGAGGCTGAGGCCGGCGAAGACGGGGTTCATCTGGTGGGCGACGTCGAAGGGGCCTTGCCTGGCCAGGCGATGGTAGAGCAGGCGGACACGGAGCATGTACTCGAGCCGGTCAAACGGGCGGGCCGAGGTGGATTGCGGGAGCTTGTAGAGGGTGACGTTCGAAGGAAAGGGCTTATGCAGCTCCGACATGCGGGTGGCGATGTGGATGTCGTGTCCGCGTGCGGCAAGTTCCCAGAGGAAGCCATGAGCGACCAGGCCGTCGCCGATGGAAAGGTGATCGGTCAGCCAGTCTGAAGGATGGATGATGAAGATTTTTAGCTTTTTCTTCAGGGGTTGAGGCGAAGTCAATCCTGCTCCTCGATTGCATCGGTGTCAGGCAAATGGCAGGCCTGGCTTCATGCCCTCAGCATAATCCGATATTCTTTGAATAACCAACCGACCCTGTCTTGTTGAACACAGAGATACAGGTTGTATCTGGAGCGAAGACACATCTATGGCATCGGACGGCAACGCGACCATCAAGTATGCTGAAGCGATTTTCAGGAACAAGTGGTTTGTGCTGGGGATTGCCGGGAGCGTGTTTCTAGCGGCCGTGCTGTACGCGGTGCTGGCCAAGCGTCAATACGCGTCGACCATGCAGATCCTGGTGCAGAATACGCGTCCGGTGCCGGTGATCAGCGGCGACCGTACGCCGCCCATGGCAGGCGGCGGGGGCGCGGATGCGATGGAGGCGCAGATCAACTCCGAGGTGGTGCTGCTGCAATCGGCAGACCTGATGGAGGGTCTGGTGCGGTATCGCGACCAGGCGCTGGCGCACGTTGCGCCGCCCGAGGAGGGTAGCCTGCGCATGTCGCACGAGCTGAGCGCGGTGCAAGGCAGGATGGAAGTGACGCCGCTGCGCAAGAGCAACTTGATCGAAGTACAGTTTCGCGACGGGGATGCCGCAGCGGCGCAGAAGACGCTGGTGTGGCTGTCTACGGCGTTTCTGGAAAAGCATGAGCAGCTGCGGAGGCCGGCGGGCACCTTCGCCTTCTTCAACCGGCAGACCAAGGAGTACCAGGCACAGCTGAGGCAGGCGGAGGCCAACCTGGTCGCGTTTGAACAGGCGAACAACCTGGTGTCGCTGGAGCAGGAAAAGACGCTGACGCTGGACAACTACAACCGTGTGGCGCTGGCGGTGGGGGAGAGCCGGGCGGGCCTGGAGGATAGCCAGAAGAGGATGTCGAGCCTGGGATCGCAGCTGGGAGGCGTGAATAACCGGATCACGACCCAGGTACGAGATACCCCGAACCAGGTAAGTGCCGAACAGCTGAATACATCGCTGGTGGATCTTTATAACAAGCGCACGCAGTTAGCGGCGCGCTTCCAGGATAACGATCCGCTGGTGCGGGAGATGGATCAGCAGATCAGGACGACGGAGACGGCGCTGGCGGCGGCGAGGGCGCGGAGCAGCGTGGAGACGGTATCGGATAACAACCCGATCCACCTGTCGCTGGACCAGGCGCTGCGCACCACCTCGGCCGATGTGAGCGGCACCCGGGCACGGCTGGCGGCGCTGGAGCAGCAGGCCAAGGGCTACAAGGGCCGGCTGGATGCGCTGCAGAAGATCAGCGTGCAGAATGACGTGCTGGAGCGGGAAGTGCAGGAGGCCAAGCAGAACTACGAGGCCTACGCGCAGAAGCGCGACGAGGCCAGCATTGACGACCAGCTGGACCGCAGCAAGATTGCGGACATCAGCATTGCGCAGGAGCCCACGATCTCGATGCAGCCGGTACAGCCGCATCGCCTGATGACGATCCTGCTGGGAGCGCTGGCGGCATGGTTCGCAGCAATGGCGGCGGTGCTGGTGCGAGAGGCGATGCGGGAGACGGTGTTTACGGCCGGAGAGCTGGAGGCGATGCTGTCGGTGCCGGTGCTGGCGACGATCCCGGAGGAGCCGGGGTTGCCCGGGGGCGCGGGGCCGGCGGATGGCAGGGTGGTGCGGGTGAAGCCCTCGGCGCTGCAGGCGGCCCGGCAGGCCTGAGCGCCAGCCGGCCCGGGAAGACGCCGGCTGGCGGCGCAAGAGAGGAGGCGCAGGTGAAGGATGGGATGGCGGAACGCAAGCTGGACGTGAAGCGCATCACGTATGCGCTGTTCCAGGGTGCCGGTGCGAGGAAGCAGGGGATCGTGGTGGCGATGACCTCTCCGCTGCCGGGCGAGGGGGTGAGCTATGTGGCGCAACTGCTCGCTCGGGAGGTGGCTGGGGATGCGCTGAGCAGGACGCTCTACTGCACGGTCGAGGCGCTGGCGAATGCGCCGCTCGAGGCGGGGGGCAAGGATCCGTTTCTGCCGAGTGCTGCGGGGTACTGGACGCTGTCGGCGGACGACGCGGCGGCCAAGTCGGCGTGGGCGTTTCACCTGCCGGTGCGGCAGGCGCGCCTGAACGCGGTGCGGGAGCGGTTCGACTACGTCATCCTGGACTGCGCGGCGGTGGCGGCGAGCAGCGAGGTGGCGGGAGTGGCGGTGC
>DASWUY010000495.1:0-8112 GCA_036401435.1 Acidobacteriaceae bacterium
AACAGGGGCAGGGTGTAGATGCGCTGCTGGCCCAGCGCATTGCTATCCACCGCCGGCGGCGGGGTCTTGGTCAGCGCCGCCAGCCGCGCCGCCATGTCGTCCCCATCGCTAAAGCTCTCCCCGGGGCGCAGAGCCGCTTGAGCCAGGCGATACGCTTCTTCTGCGGCCTGGGGCTTGGCCTGCTTCCCCGTAGCTATCGCGCTCGTAGTCGTAAGCATAGTGCAGCGGCGCGTCCGTCTGCTCCGCGCTGCCCGGCGCAAAGTTGGTCACCGTCCCTCCATAGCCGAAGCCCGAGGAAAGGTTCTGCCCCAGCTGCGGCCACTCGGACGCCGTGGTCTGGTGGAGGCTCCAGCGAAGTAACAGCTCCAGATCACTGCGCGACGTAACGTCGAAGTGGCCCTTGAGTTTGCCCTCCTTGTCCAGCGTGGCATGCGCCTCCCAGTGGTCAAAGGCAGGGAAGGGCAGCGTCGCCGGCGTCTGCACCACCACCGCCGGCCCGTTGACCGGCACCACCAGCGCCTCCTTGTCCCGCAGCGTGGGGCTTAGCGCAGCATACGGCGCCACCTCCTCCGTGCTGTCCAGAAAGACGCGCTTGCCGGGGTGCGCAGGGCTGTCTCCCAGCGTCACGGCGGTGATCAAATGGTTGAAGGAAGAGGGTGCGGGCAGCTCGCGATCGAACTTGATTTCATTGCCGATCAGCACTGGCTCCGCATCGAAGTCCTCCGCCGTCAGCAGCGCCGCCAGCAGGGTGTGCTTGTCCTTGCAGTCGCCGTACTGGTTGGCCAGCACTTCCGAGGCAGGATGAGGCTGGTAGCGGCCCAGGCCAAAGGCCACGCCGATGTACCGGATGTTGGTCGAGACAAAGGCGTACATGCGGCGCACCTTCTCTTCGTCCGTGGCCGCGCCCTGGATGATGGCGTCCGCCCTGGCCTTCAGCGCAGGCGTCGGTGCGGCGCGCTCGACGGCGATCGAGCGGTACCAGGCGCCCACCGCGGCCCAGTCCGGAAAACTGGTCCACCCAATGTCCGGCAGGCGGTCCGTAGCAGGCGGGTCGGGTGGCTTGGGCGCGCCCGGAGGGAGCACCGTAGGCTGCAGCTGGCTGGTGTGCCAGCGGAAGGTGCGCTCGGTCGGCGAGTCGGTGATCTCCGGCTTGTACCGCGGGCTGCGAACGATGACGGCGCCGTCGCGAGGCAGGTGGATCTCGAGCGTAGTGTCCAGCGAGACCGCGCTCGCGGTAAGCGTCTCAGTGCCCCAGAACTGCGCCACGCCGCCGGGCGCGATAGCCTGCGCTTTCGTCATGCGGATCACGCCCTCATACTCCAGCGTGTCCCCCACCCCGAGCGACCGGATAGGATACTGCTTCTGGCGTAGATCGCTGTACACCGGCGCCAGGCGGGTCACCTCCGACGGCATGTCCTGCGCGTCCGTCGCCGGCGTCTCCACCACCGTGCCATCCGCCTTGTGAACCAGGATGTGCCGCGTCTCCACCTCCTCGTTGCCGGCCGCATAGGGAACGTAGAGAACGCTGTATTGCCGGGCCGCAGCCTCAGACTGGATCCGCGTGATCGCGTGGATCGCCTTCTGCCCCGTCCCGTCCGCGGCGTAGGTGTAGGCGGTGTGCATCTGCTCCACCACCAGCGGCTCGCTCGCAAAAGCCGCAGCTTTACCCAGGGGAGCGGTCTTCGCCGGCAGCACCGGCGCGGCCGTCTGCGCACGCAGCGGCAGGGCAAGCACGCAGAGCAGAGCGAGCACGACGCGGGAACGCGGATTCACTGCTCTGGTGTATCCGAAGAGCGCGCACAGAGGCCAGCGAAATCGTCGCGCACGGCGGCCTGGACTAATTTGGAACAAGGCAGGATCTTCGCCGCCGGGGGAGGGATCGCGTGAGCGCAACCGAGAACGCACCGGAAAGCATCGCGGCGACCTACCGCGGGCGGCTCGCCCCCTCGCCCACCGGGCTGCTGCACCTGGGCCATGCGCGGACATTCTGGATTGCGGCCGAGCGGGCGCGCGCCGCCCGCGGCCGGCTGGTGCTGCGCAGCGAGGACCTGGACCCTCAGCGCTCCAAACCGGAGTATGCGCAGGCCATCCTTGAAGACCTGCAATGGATCGGCCTGCGCTGGGACGAGGGCCCCGACGTAGGTGGCGCCTGCGCCCCGTATGAGCAGAGCGCAAGGTGGGCCGGCTACCTCGCCGCCTGGCGGCTGCTGGTCGAACGTGGACACCTGTACCCGTGCCGCTGCTCGCGCCGCGAGCTGCGCGAGAGCGCAGGCGCGCCGCACGAGGCGGCCGACGCGCCGGCCGAAGACGACCAGCCCGTGTCTCCGGAGCTCTACCCGGACGTGTACCCGGGAACCTGCCGCCCGCCGCCAGGAGCCTTGCGCGTGCCCCACGCCCCCGGCGGCGTCAACTGGCGCTTCCGCGTGCCCGACGGGGAAGAGGTTCGCTTTGCCGATGGCGCGCTCGGTTGGCGCCGGTACGTAGCCGGCAGGCACTTTGGCGACTTCCTGGTGTGGCGGCGAGATGACGTGCCCGCCTATCAGCTCGCCGTCTGCGTCGACGACGCCGCCATGGAGATCACAGAGGTGGTGCGGGGGGCGGACCTCTTGCGCTCGACAGCCCGGCAGCTGCTGCTCTATCGAGCCCTCGGCCTGCGCCCGCCGGCCTGGTACCACTGCCCCCTGGTCACAGATGGCGCCGGGCAGCGACTGGCCAAGCGCGCCGACGCCCTCTCCCTCCGCGCCCTGCGCGCCCGCGGACTCTCGCCGGCAGACGTACGGGCCATGGCCGGTCTGCTGCCCTAGGCCGCCGCGCCTCTCCGCGGGCTCGACCGTAAGGCGCCGCCCCGCAAGCTGCCTGCCGGTCTCCATTTGCAACGAATGTAGTAGGGTGAGGGTGCGCCTTAGCAGCCCGGGGAGAGCGATGCATTCGTCTGGTTCCACCGGCAGCAGGGCGCGACTGCTATCGCCGGATCTGTGGCTGGCCCTGGTCCTCGCAGCCGTGTGCCTGTGGTTGC
Organism: Acidobacteriaceae bacterium; assembly: GCA_036401435.1. Lineage (GTDB taxonomy): Bacteria > Acidobacteriota > Terriglobia > Terriglobales > Acidobacteriaceae > EB88. The sequence continues at coordinate 3,017 of DASWUY010000495.1, forward strand.
TCAGCCTGCCCGTCTTCCCCTCGCAGGACGGCCCCATGCACCGGTACTACGTGCATGTGCTCGACTCGCTCCTCCAGCATCGATCCACCTACGCTGCCTACCAGGTACGCCACCCGTTTCCTCCCTACGCGTCGCATTACGGCGCCCTCCTGGTGCTCTTTCACGTCCTCCCGTATGAGTGGGCAGAGAAGGTCTTTGCCTGCGTGGTAGTGCTGGCCCTCGGCTGGGGCCTGCGACGCAGCGCCCAGGAGGCAGGGCCCGCAGGCAGGTGGTGGGCGCTGCTCTCGGCCCCCGTGCTGCTGGGCTGGCCCCTCATGATGGGGTTCTTCAACTTCGTGCTCGGCGTCGGCCTGCTGCTGCTCTGCACCGCCTTCTGGCAAAGCATGGGTCGCAGCGGTCAAAAGGCCCTGCCAGCCTTCGTCGCAACGCTGCTGCTGCTCATGGTCACCCATCCCATCCCCCTTCTGCTGCTGATCGTGCTCTGCGGCCTGGACCTCGGGTTGTCCCTGCTCCGGCGGGCCGCCGCCGCGCCCCAGGGCTGGTGGAGACGGCACCGGGTGCAGGCCGCCGCGCTGCTGCTCACCGTGCTCGCGGCGCTCTTCCCCGCCATGGCCGTCGACCGCAGCCAGACCTCTTCCACCGTGCAGTTGATCCGCTTTCACCCCGAGTTCCTCCGCACCTCACTGCTGCTCGCCGGGGTCTCGCCCTACAACAGCCGTTCCCTCCATCCCTCCATCAATGGCTACCGCCTCTGCCTCTACGCGTTGTTCGCAGGGGCCATGTGGGTCGGCGGCAAAGCCGCGCTGCGCGCGTGGCGGGCGCGGCAAGTCAACTTCGCAACGACCGTCTTCGCCGCGACAGTCCTCCTCGCCCTGGCCCTCCCCTTCCTCCCTAACCTGGTCAATGGCTCCGACTACTTCTCGACCCGACTGGTCTTCCTGCTCTGGCCTGCGGCGATCGTGGCGGCAGGCGCAGCAGAGGCGCCCGGCCCGCGGGCGCGCGGTCTCTTCGTGGCCGCAGCGATCGCCTGTTGCGCGCTCACCCTGCTGGCCGCCCAGCTCTTCCTCAGGCCCGCAGCGCTCCAGGTACACGCGGCCGAGGGCCTGTCCCTCCCTGCAGGCCAGAGGGGCGCGCTGCTGCTCGGCGCGGACCTCGACGACTACGAGCGATTCCACGCGCAACTCGCCTTCAATCCCCTGAAGTGGGCCGCCATCCTCCCCTTCGTCCGCCAGGACAGCGTCGCGCTCGACACCCCCTGGCTCGACCTCAAGATTGTTCCAATCGCGGCCGCCCCCGGCAGCCCCGAGCTGGGCTCCGATATCTCCCTCACCCGCAGTGGCAGGACAGGCGCAGCGCTCGTCCCCGGCCACTCGCTCCCCGGCGACCGGGAGGCGCAGCTGGTCCAGGCCTCAGGCTTCATGATCCTCGCCGCCACGCCCCCGGAACTCGCCCAGGGCCTCCACGGCCAGCTCTCGGCAGACGAGGCTGCAAAATACACCTGCGGCGCGCCCCAGGACTGGTACCTGCTCTGCACCAGCGGGGGCAGGTAAGTGGCCCCGCCACCCTTGTTGTGGGCCGGGAAGCGGCCTGTTAACGTAGGCCTCATGCGGCGCGCCAAACTAGCTTTTCTGCTGGCCCTGGTCGTGTGCCTGGGGCTGCAGGCTCGCCAGGTGCACCGGCCCAACCTCGCCGACTTCGAAGTCTACGACGCCGCAGCCGAGCTGGTGCACCAGCATCACAGTCCCGACATGTATGACGATGCGGACGACGAGGCTGTCTTCCAGCTGAAGTTTGTCGGCCCCCAGAGGCCTCTGGCCCTCGCCGCCAACCGCCTCGGCATCGCCCGCGTCCGGCTGTATATCTATCCCCCCATCCTCGCCGACATGCTGCTCCCCCTGGTCTTTGTCTCCGGGGCAACCGCCGGCAAGCTGTGGCTGCTGCTCAATCTCGCGGCGCTGCTGGGCACAGCCGCCCTCATGGTGCGCACGCTCGACCTCCCCTGGGCCAGCGCCGGGGCGGCAGCTGTCTTTGCCGGCCTCTTCGCCCTCTTCTCGACCGTCTTCTGCCTGGAGTGGGGGCAGGTGACCATCCTGCTGCTGCTCCTCTGGATGGCCACCATCTTCCTCTACGCGCGTGGCCGCTATGCCGCCTCAGCCGCGGCCATGGCGCTCGCCACCGCCATCAAGCTCACCCCGCTTGTGGTCGTCGTGCCCTTCTTTGTCTGGAAAGAGTGGAAGTGGCTGCGCGCCTATGTCGCGTTCCTGCTACTGGCCTTCGGGCTGATGTGCGTCGTCAACACCCCAGCCTCGCTAGCCGACTACATCTTCCACGTCATGCCCTCCATGTCGAACGGCGGCATCCCGGACGCAGAGAACAAGTCGCTCCTGGCCTCGGTGCAGCTGCTCTATCTCACCCTCCACGGGGCAAGCACCCATCCCGTCACCCTCGCCGTTCCCAAGCTGGTCGAAACCGTCGGCAAAGGGTTGTCGCTCGGCCTGGTCTTGCTGGCCATGCTGCTCGTCTATCGCCTGGGTGCAACCATGCGCATGGCCGACCGGCGCATCACCCTCGCGCTCTTCGCGCTCCTGTCGGCGTGCGTCGCGCCTATCTCGTGGAAGCATGCCTACATCGTCGTCTTCCTCGCCCTGAGCCTGCTCTGGGCAGAGGCGCTGCGAACGAGGGTGTCTACCGCCTGGCTCGTGCTGCTCACCTTCTCCTCGATCGAGCTGGGCAGCTTTGTCTTCGACTCCCTGATCGGCAAGGCCACGCACGGCGTGCTCTTCGGCCTGCTGTCCTTCCTCGCGCCCGTAACCGGCGTCGTACTTGTCCTCTGGAGGCTGCTCCAGATGCGCCCTGCGCCGCCAGGCCAAGAGCCGGCCTAGTTGGCCAGGTACCGCCGGTAGATGCTGTACAACTCACCTACCGCAGCGAAGAAGTCAAACGGCGTTAGCTTCGACCCCGCAATGTCTGTCCATCGGTCGAGCGGATACTCGTAGATGTGATCCACAATCGTGCCCGGATCGCCCTGGTGCCGCATCATGAAGCGCGCCAACAGCTCCACGTCGAAGATCCACCGGGACTGGAACGGCGCCGCCAGGACGTCTGCCAGCTCCGGCGTCACATGGAAAAGCTTTGCCCCGCACTGCGTGTCGTAGATCGGCAACCGCAGCAGGTTTGAGACGACAGTCGCAAAGACCCGCCCCAGGTAGTGCCGAATCGCCTGGCGGTGAATGTCGCGGCCCAGCAGCCGCACCCGCGCGCCAAAGACCATCTGGAACTCCGGCCGCTCCGTCAGCTTTGACAGAAGCTGCGGGATAGCCTCCAGAGGCGTAGCCAGGTCTGCATCCCAGAAGCCCGTGTAGGCCGTGCCTGGGATAGCGATCGCCTCAAGCATCCCGCGGCGAACCGCCTCCGCCTTGCCCCCGTTCGGCTGCTGGTCCAGCACGTGAATGCGGTCCGGATGGCACGCGCGTAGCGAGTGGAGGATGGAGAGAGTGGCATCAGTGCTGCCGTCATTGACCAGGACAAACCGGATCAGGCGCGCAGAGGTCCCGGCTGGATCGGTAGATGGAGCAAGAAAGCTCGAAAAGCTCGCGGTACTCAGTCGACTGGCCTCGTTGTAGCAGGGCACGACCACCGTACACCAGTCCGCGGCTGTCTGAGGCGCGGGTTGCGCGGGTTCAGGCAATGGGCATACCTTGTTCTCTTCTCTTGAGCCGCCCTAGTATAGCGTAGCCTCGGAGAGCGATCGGATCGAGGCAGACGGCGCAGTGCCCCTGCCGGCATCCTATGGTCGAAGAGGAAAGGGACCGATGAACAAACGGATGCTGGCAGGCGGAGTGATGGGCATGGCGCTGGTAATGGCGGCGGGCTGCTCGGGCAAGAAGGACGCGACCAAGGACAACTTCAAGAAGGCCATCGCCAGTTACTACAACGCGCATCCGGAGTGTGTGTGGTCCAGCCCCGTCAAGTTCCCGGTCGAAGCGGACCCGAACAAGGGCGACCAGACCGCAGGCTACGACGCGCTGACCGATGCGGGCCTCCTGACGCGGACCTCCGCGCAGAAGAAGGTGTTCATCTTCGGGTCAAAACAGGTGAACGATTACGACCTCTCCGACAAGGGCCGCTCCGTCTGGAGTCCCGACTCGTCCCAGCCCGGCTACGGAAACTTCTGCTACGGGCATCGCGAGGTGACCGGGGTGGACAACTTCGTCGCCAACGGAGAAAAGCACGGCGAGTCCGTCGCCAACGCCGATTACCACTACACCGTATCCGGGATCTCCAGCTGGGCAGACTCAACCGAGATGAAGACCGCCTTTCCGACCATCCAGGCGCAGGAGTCCGGCCCCAAGGTCGATAAGGCGACGCTCGTGCTGACCGACGACGGCTGGCAGGTCTCGCACGACTGAGGCACGCCGGTTCCCCCGCGCCCGGCCAGTGCAGCAGCGGCAACACCGACCTACCGCGAGTAGCCCCTCTCCGCCATCTGCTTCCCCATCTCGCGGTACATCTCCGGCTCGCGCGGCTGCCAGGTGCCCAGCCCATCCACGTAGCGGTTGTACATGCAGAACGCCGCGGCGATCAGCACCGTATCGTGAATCTCAAGGTCGCTTGCTGACTCCCGCCGCGCCGCCTCCACCAGCTCCTGCGTCACGCGTTTTCCATCCACCTGGACAGCGGCAGCAATGGCCAGCAGCGCCCTCAACTTGGCCGAAATAGGCGCAGAGCTGTAGTCGCTGCAGATCGCCTCGATCAGCTCCGCATCGCCCCCGGCCAGGTGCGCCGCAGCTGCGCCGTGGCTGGTCTGGCAGAAGTAGCAGCTGTTTCTCGACGAGACGAAGGTGGCGATCAGCTCGCGGTCCCGCGAGCTCAACTCGCTCGACCGGCCAGAGGTATGGAGCAGCACGTGCGCGAGCTCCCGCATCGGCCCCGCGGTCTCCGGGCGAAACGCGAAGCCCGCCGTAATTCCGGGTAATTCCTTATCCAGTGTGATGTGTGCCATGTCGGTTCTCTCAGACCTCCTGTATTTCCACTCTTTCAACGAGACGGGGGCTGGTGGCGGCAGGCCCAGGCGTCAAGGCCGAGCCCTCGTCGGG
>DASWUY010000496.1:0-10965 GCA_036401435.1 Acidobacteriaceae bacterium
CACCGAGGACGTCTTTGCTCCTGTTTGCGAAGTGGAAAAGATTGCCCTGGTGCGCGTCTCCTCGCAGGTGATCGAGGGCGCTACCGCCATGATGTCGCGGCTCTTTCTCACCCGTTTTGTGCCCTCGCGCTATGACCAGTACCTGTACATGGATGGCGACGTGCTGATCAGGGGCTCGCTCGACCCGCTGCTGGACACGCCGGTGCCGGCAGGCTGCTTCCTGGCGGCGAATGACCCCTTCACCTTCCTGCTGGAAGACCACACCTGGCAGAGCAGGCGGCTGCATGCGCACCTGCGCGAGGCGGGGATCGGCCCGGAGCAGGCGCGCAGCTACTTCAATACCGGGGTGCTGCGCATCCATCGCAGCGGCTGGGAGCAGACCGGGGAGCGGGCCTGGAAACACTTCTCGAAGAACAGGGTCGCCTCCCGCTTCCCGGACCAGGATGCGATGAACCTCGCCGCCGGCGGCAGCCGTCTGCCCATGTCCCTGCGTTGGAACTACCCGGTCTTCCTCAGCAATGCGCGGCTGGGTGGCCGGATCGCGCCGCGGATTCACCACTTCATGTCAGCGCCCAAGCCCTGGCAGGGCTGCTTTGCTCCCTGGACCGAAGAGGCCTGCGAGCCCTACCAGACTGCCCTGCGCACCTATCCGCAGATGGCCGGCTTTGCCCCCCTTTTGTCGCTGGCCACGCAGGCCAAGTACGCCCTGCAGCAGGATTTGAAGCAGGCGGTCGAGACCGTGACCTGGGGGCTGAGCAAACGGCGGGCACGCATCCTGGCCTACGAGCAGATGTGCGCCCAGCCAGCGCTTGTCCCGCATGGCAGCGAGCCTGTCGGCGACACAGCGGGTGAGTCACCCGCGATTGCCTGAGGCGCCTGCAGCGTCTCGCCGCCGGCTGGAGGGCGATCCCTCGCTCTGCAGGCTGCCACGCTCCGAGCCCGTCACTGACACGCACTCTCTCCTCCGAAGGGTCTTGCCCATGCAGCCTACCAGTCTCGCGTTCTACTTCCTGCTGATGGCGCTGTTCCTCGGCGAGTCAGCGCTGCTCGGCTCGTTGCTGCCGCTGCAGCGCAGGCTGGTTGAGCAGGACAGGCAGGGTCAGCGCCTGGTGACGGTCGACGGCTTGCGCGGCCTCCTGGCGCTGAGCGTCTTTCTGCATCACAGCGCGCTCTACTACTACGCGCATGGCGGCGCCGGCGCGGTGATCCCATCGAACTTCTACGCCCAGATGGGAGTGCTGCCGGTCACGTTGTTCTTCTTCATCACCGGCTACCTGTTCTGGACCAAGCTGGGCAGGCGCCAGTCCATCCCGTTTGTGCCGTTCATGCGCGATCGCCTGCGCCGCCTCGCCCCGGTCTACTGCCTGGCCTGCGTGCTGTTCTTCCTGCTCGTCGCCCAGGCCGCGCACTATGAGCGCCAGGTCTCCTGGGCTAGGCTGGCCGGGGAGGCTGCGGCCTGGCTCTCCTTTGTGGGTGCCGGCCATGACATGAACGGGGTGAAGGACTCGCGGTGGTGGCTGGGGCAGGTCTGGACCCTGCGGCTGGAGTGGTTCTTCTACCTCAGCCTGCCGTTCCTGGGCTGGTTTGCGCGCCGCCGCGCGCGCCTGCCCCTCTTGCTCGCGGGCGCCGCCGTGCTCAGCCTGGTGGTGGCCCACAGCTCCTGGCCTGGTCCAGCCGCTGGCCCGGCAAACTACCTGTGGAAGACACTGGGCTGGTTTGCGCTGTCCGTCGCCTCCACCTTCAGCGTCGGCATGCTGGTCGCCGTGCTTCCCCGCCGCGACCGGGTAACCGCCTGGGCCCGCTCCTCTGCCGCTACCGTCATTTCGCTGTCGCTGATCGGGATCACCGCCCTCTGGGCGCCGGCGCAGTATGGATGGCTCGAGAGCGCGCTGCTCGCCGTACCCTTTGCCTGCGTGTGCTTGGGCAACAGCTGGTTCGGGCTCCTGCGATCCACCGGCGCGTGCTCGCTGGGCCGGGTCAGCTACAGCTTTTACCTCCTGCATGCCTTCACGCTCCACGTAGGGCTGATGCTGCTTCTGCGCGTGGTGCCCTTCTCACAACTGACGCCCGTGCGGTACTGGGCCTTTGCCGCCGCCTGCGGGACAGTCGCGGTGCTGGTCTCCTACGTCACCTACCAGGTGCTGGAGCATCCGTTCCTCGATAGCGCGCGCCCTGCGGCAAGGCTAGCCCGCGGCACCCAGCCATTCGCTGAGCCTGCGCAGGATCACCGCACTCCCCACGGTGGCCTCCGTTCGAATGCGAGGGTGGCCCATCCCGTGCACGATGGGGGGTCGCATGCGGGCAACCTGCCGGGGCTTGATCCACTCTCCTGACTTTTCGTCCTGACACTCGCTCGTCCTGACAACTCCTGCCCGCCGACCCGATCCAAGCACCACGACGGCGCGCCTTCGCAAACCAGCCCGCTCTGACACCAGACAGGACCCATGCCCACGTACACCACCCTGCCGCTGCTCCTGCTGGTCCTGCTGCTGTGGCGATGGACGCGCGGCAACCTGCTTGCCATCCTCGCCTTTACGTCGATCTTTGACGCGGCCTCGGTGCTGAACTTTGGCGCACTCGGCGTCTCGCCCTGGCTGCTCGCGCTGCTGCTCTGCCTGCCGGTCAAGATCGCCCGCGGCCAGTTGCACCCGAGACTTGCTCCCGGGAGCAACCGCACCACGCTCTTCCTGCTGGTCTCCTTTCTCGCCTGCGCCGCGTTCTCCGGGTTTGTCTACCCCATCCTCTTTCACGGCACGCCCATCATCCGCGCCGGAGACCTGGTGGCCCTCGCCTGGGGCATGCCGAACGTCGCGCAGCTCTGCTACCTTGCCGCCGCCGCGGTGGTCTTTCTGCTCACCTTTGCCAGCACGCCTGAGGAGCGGGCGGAGGCGATTACCTGGTATGTGCGCGGGTGCATCGTGGCCACCTTTATCGCGCTCTACCAGCTGGCCAATGCGGTCCTGCACGTGCCCTATCCGAACCAGGTCCTCTACTCGAACACCGCGCATGTGGTCTATCGCGCCTACCGCATCAACGGCATGTGGCGGCTCAACGGCAGCTTTACCGAGGCGTCAGACATGGCAGGCTCCCTGATCGGCGGCCTCGGCATCCTCGGCTGGGACCTGATCCACAACCCGCTCAAGGCCTCGCGTACGCTCTGCTTCGCGCTCATGCTGGCGGCGATCCTGATGACCCTTTCAACCACCGGATACGCCTGCCTGGCCCTGATGTTCGCGCTTGGAGCAGGCCTGTATCTGCGGTACGTGGTTCGCTCGGGCGGCGTTGACCCGGCCAAGCTGGTGGTGCTGGTGCTCCTGGCCATGACCCTGGGGACGGTCTTTGTGGTCAGCCCTGGCGCGCGCACCTCGGCCGGGAAGCTGTTCTCGTCCGTGGTGCTCGACAAGCGCGGGACCGACTCCTACAAGGTGCGCACCGAGAGCCAGGGAGACGCGCTGAGGACGCTTGCTGCCACCGACTACCTGGGAGCGGGGCTGGGCAGCACGCGCGCCTCGGGCTTGGCCTACACGCTGCTTGCGAGCACCGGCGTGGCCGGCCTCCTGCTCTTTACGGTGGGCTACCTGTCGCTCTTCCTGCCCTTCTTCAGACCGCCCCGGCGGCGGCCTGGCCCGGGCAGCGAAGACCGGCTGCTCGAGCGCTCGATGGTAGCGCTTACGCTGCTCTTGTGCGGCATGGTGCTCGCTGGGTCTGAGCCCATTATGCCGGTGCTGTGGCTGCTCTTCGGGATCGCCCTGGTCTCGCCGCGGGGGCATGCCGGGGCTGGCCGGGCCCGGCGCAGTCTTGCCGGCGGCTACGTCTACGTGCAGCACACCGCTGAGCTCGAAGCCGTCCCCCGCTGACCGCCTGAAACCCTTTTACGCTGATTCGCTCGCACCCGACTGCAACCAGATCGAGAGAGGCTCCCTGATGGAAACAGCGACTCCCGCCCTTCAAGCCGGCATCTTCCCCCGCTCTGCGGGAGCTGCGGTGCTGGACCGCGAGACCCATGCCGCGCCCCGCTCCGGCTGGCAGCAAGGGCTGGCAGCCGGGCTGCTCCAGCCGCGGCAGGTGCCCGGCTTCGGCCTGCCTGAGGCGCTCTCGCTCGCGCTCTTCACCCTGGTGCTCGCCTGGTCCATCCCCAGCCACGAATCCTGGTTTGACGAAGCGCAGGCCTGGCTGATCGCCCGCAGCAGCACGCTTGGCGACCTGCTCCTGCACCGGCTGCACTATGAGGGCGCGCCGGCGCTCTGGCACCTCCTGCTGTGGGTGGAGGTCCGGGCCGGGGTCAGCTTTCTCGGCATGCACGTCCTGGCGGGGTTCGTAGCCGTCGCCGGCGTCTCGGTCTGGCTGCGCTCTTGTCCTCTGCCCCGCCTGCTTTGTCTCCTCGCGCCTTTTACCTTCTTCCTGCAGTACCAGTACGCGGTGGTAGCGCGCACCTATGTGCTGGCGCCGCTGTTCGCCTACCTGCTGATGGCTCTGTATCAGAACCGCAGGAGCAGCCCCATGCTCTTCTGCGTGGTGGCCGGCCTCTTTGCTAACTGCTCTCTGCACATGGCCGCCTTTGCCGGCGGGCTGGTCGTTATGTACGCGTGGGACCGAGTGCGCCGGGTGGTGCGCCGCGGCCCTGCCGGCGCTCGGCCCGCCTGGCCCGCCCTGCGCCCGATGCTGGCCCCGGCGGCCGTGCTCCTGGTCCTCTTTGCAGCAGCGGCGGCGACCGCTGTGCCCACGGCGGACGGCTCCTCGACAGCCGCGAATCCAGTGGTTGGCGCGATCCGCAAGAGCGTCACCCCGGCCCGGACAGTGCAGCAGGTTGAGAGCGCGAACGAGGTCCTTGCCCTCGACCAGGCGGAGACCGAGCCTCCCCGGCAGGGCTTGCTGGCGCAGTACGTCTGGCGCAGCATGCATCAGAGGGCGGGGGCGCCCGGGCTGCTCGATGGCCGCATCCTCAAGCACCTTCTGGTCCTCATCACCGGCGCCACTGCCTCCATCTCCACCTCAAACCTGCTGGCTGCCTGCTTTCTCTGCCTGCTGGCCGTCAACCTCGGCCGTGCCCACTTGCTGATCACGCTCCTGCCCTGGGCGCTGATCGAGGCGGTCAACGTACTCGTAACCGGCGAGGCACACCACTTCGGCCTGCTCTGGATTGCGCTTACCTGCTCCATGTGGGCGCTTGCCCTGGAACCGCCGCGAGATGGCAGAAGCCTGGCGCTGCGAGGGTGGCTCTATGCCTGCCTGCTCCTGGTGATGGTGCTCCAGATCGGCTGGAGCGTCCATGCTGTGGCGAGCGATCTGCGCCAGCCCTACTCCGGCAGCCGGGCCACGGCGGCTTTCTTTGCCGGCCTGCCTCGGGGCGAGCGCATCGCCGCCTTTGACGACGACTCGGTCACGGTGAACGCCTACCTGCCTCGCTCGCCGTACTACAACCAGAGGGTGGACTACTGGCCTTTCAGCCGCACCCAGGATCCCAGCCTTGGGCTGGAGCAGGTGATGGCCGGGCGGCCGGACATGGTCTCTCTCAAGATGGCGTACCCAGACCACCCGGTCATGTACCAGTGGGTGCAGTTGTCCGGGCCCGGCACCGTCTTTGTCGCCGAGAAGCAGCTGCGCCTGCTGCTTGCCGATGGCTACCACGAGACGCATCGTTTCTGCGGCCGGCGCTTCTTTCGCAGCAGCTCGGAATCGACGGACTGCCGGGTGATCTTTGAGCCGCTCGTCCCCGCTGGAACGCACCCGGGTCCCTGAGTAGGCCAAGCATCGGCTGCCCCGACCATGGGGAGCGCACCGCAGCCAGGCTGGCCCGCCTGCGCCACTTGGGGCGGGGCAGCAGCCTTCAACCAAAGATCGTCCCCAGAGATCTTCACCAGGCCTTGCATCAGGCCCAAGACCACGACACGACTTTCGAAGGAGTTCTCCATGGCGAAGACAGCAATCATCATCGGGGCCGGCCCGGCCGGGTTGACAGCAGCGCTCGAACTGCTCCGGCGCACCAACATTCAGCCCATCGTTCTTGAAGCCTCGCAGGAGATAGGCGGCATCTCGCGGACCATCCGGTACAAGGGCAATCGCATGGACATCGGCGGCCACCGCTTCTTTTCGAAGTCCGACCGGGTGATGCAGTGGTGGATGGAGATCATGCCGCCTGAGGTCGATGCCGACGCGCCCGAGGCGGTGATCCGCCACCAGGGCCAGGCACGCACGGTCCCCATAGCTGCCCGCGTCTCCCCGTCCGCGGCGGCCGCGCCTGCCCCTGCAGACGCTGACCGGGTCATGCTCATCCGCCCGCGCAAGAGCCGCATCTACTACCTGCGCCGCTTTTTTGACTATCCCATCAAGCTCTCCGGCGCCACGCTTCAGGGGCTGGGCGCTACCCGCACCGTGCGCGTCGGGGTCAGCTACCTCTGGTCGCGCTTCCACCAGATTGCGCCTGAGACCAGCCTGGAAGACTTCCTCATTAACCGCTTCGGGCGCGAACTGTACCTGACCTTTTTCAAAAGCTACACGGAGAAGGTGTGGGGCACGCCCTGCCGCGAGATCTCGGCAGAGTGGGGCGCGCAGCGGATCAAGGGGCTCAGCCTCACGACCGCCGTCAAGCACTTCCTCAAGAAATCCTTTTCGCGCCCCCGCAAGGCCAGCACCGATCTTGCCGAGCTTGCCCAGAAGGATACCGACACCAGCCTGATCGAGCGCTTCATGTATCCCAAACTTGGCCCGGGCCAGTTGTGGGAGCATGTGGCGGCCGAGGTTACCACCCTTGGCGGACAGCTGCACATGGGGTGGAAGGTCATCGGGATCCAGTGTGCCGGGGACCAGGTGACCTCGGTCCAGGTGGTCAACGCCCAGGGGGAGCAGAGGCAGTTTACCGGGGACTATTTCTTCTCCACCATGCCCATGCGCGAGCTCGTGCAGGCCATGGACGCGCCCGTACCCGCCAACGTTCGCGAAGTCAGCGACGGGCTGCAGTACCGCGACTTCATCACCGTCGGGCTCCTGGTCGACCGCCTCAAGGTCACCGAGAAGGGTGGTGGCCTGCTGAAGGACACCTGGATCTACGTCCAGGAGCCGGACGTCCTCCTGGGGCGGCTGCAGATCTTCAACAACTGGAGCCCTCACCTGGTCAGCGATCCGGACAAGGTCTGGATTGGCCTGGAGTACTTCTGCTACGAGACGGACGACCTGTGGAAGATGGAGGATGACGCCCTGAAGCAGTTTGCGATTGCCGAGGTGGCGAAGATCGGGCTCTTGGACGCGGATGCGGTCAGCGATGCGCACGTGGTGCGGGTGCCGAAGACCTACCCGGCCTACTTCGGCACCTATGACCGCTTCGCCGAGCTGCGCACCTGGACCGACACCTTTGACAACCTCTTCCTGGTTGGCCGCAATGGCATGCACAAGTACAACAACCAGGACCACTCCATGCTCACGGCCATGACGGTGGTCGACGGCCTGTGCAACGGCTACGTGAACAAGGCAGCGCTGTGGGAGATCAACACCGAGCAGGACTACCACGAGGAGAAGGTGCATGACAGGGTGGAAGCGGTGAGCTCGCCGTCGGCGCTGCCGCAACCGGCGCAGTAACTTTCCGGGGGCGGGCCGCCCCTCCTGGCCCCGGAAGCTCGCAAGCATTGCTTGGCGGTATGCATCGATCGAGTAGAGCAGCAACCTGGCGGGCGGAGAGCGAGTTCCCTTGTTTCGAAACATCCACATTGCCAACCTCGGGAAGCTTGCTCCAGAGAGGGTCCTCGACGCCGACGTGTGCATCATCGGTGCCGGCCCGGCAGGGTTCACCCTGGCCACGGAACTTGCCAACACGCCGCTGTCGGTCCTGGTGCTGGAGAGTGGTGGCCGGGGGCGGGAGACCGGCTTTGCCGCCGGGTTGAACGAGATCGAGAGCATTGGGGAACAGCGCGTGATGGACCAGCGCAAGGTGCGCAACCGCGTGCTCGGCGGGTCCTCGCTCACCTGGTCGGGCCGCTGCACCCCGCTTGACGCCATCGACTACCTGGCCCGGCCGTGGGTCCCCTTCTCCGGCTGGCCCATCGCCCAGTCCGAACTCGAGCCGCTGCTGCGGCGCGCGTCTGCTTACCTCGGCCTGCTGCCCCTGGACTATGACGATTCGCTGCTCAAGCACGCAGGCCAGCCCATGCCTCCGCCTGACGACGATGCGCTGCGATCGGTCTATTGGCAGTTCAGCCGCAGCTCGGCCATCAACGACGACTACGTCCGCTTCGGCCCACGCTTTCGCCGGCTCAAGGCGCCTAATATCCGTCTGCTCACCCAGGCCACTGCCACCGAGCTGCTCAGCTCTGCGTCCGGCCGCCAGGTGACCGAGATCCGCGTCGTCGCGCCTGACCGCACCCCCTACCGGGTGCGCAGCCGGTACATCGTGCTCTGTGGCGGCGGCATCGAGAATGCCCGCCTGCTGCTCGCCTCCAACCGCCGCGACCCGGCCGGCATCGGCAACACGCACGACCTTGTCGGCCGATTTCTGATGGATCACCCACGAGCCACGCTGGGGACCTTTGACCCTGCCTCGCACGCGCCCATCCAGAAGGATTTCGGTCTCTACCGGCACCCCTCGGGCGCTATGCTGCAGCGCGGCCTCTCCCTCTCGCCGGATACCCAGAAGAGCGAGCAGCTGCTGAACTGCGCCGCCTGGATGACCCAGCACGTGGCCCAGGATGACGCCTGGAGGGCGCTGCGCATGATCGGGCGCCGCAATGGCAGTGACCGGCTGGCCTTGAGCCGGGTGGTGATCCGCTACCAGGACCAGATTCTTCGGGGGCTGTGGAACAAGCTGGTGCGCGGTCGCTCCCTGCCACGCCGCATGGGCCGCCTGGACCTGGACGCGATGATCGAGCAGGCCCCCAATCCACACAGCCGGATCACGCTCTCGGGGCGCACGGACGCGCTGGGCATGCCGCTCGCCTGCGTTGACTGGAAGATTGGTCTGATGGAGCGCCAGACCGCCATCCACCTGGGTCACGCGGTCAATGAGGCGCTGTCCCGCAGCGGCAGGCCTCAAGCCCGCCTGGTGGACTGGGTGCGCGACCGCCGGCCCGAGGATGCAGTCTTTGAAGACCCGGCGCATCCCATCGGGGCCACCCGCATGGCTCACCATCCCACCTGCGGCGTGGTCGATCGCCAGTGCCGCGTCTACGGCGTGGACAACCTCTTTGTCAGCGGGAGCTCGGTCTTCCCCACCGGGGGCCATGCCAACCCTACCCTGATGATCGTCACCATGGCCCTGCAGCTGGCGGACCTGCTGCGGAAAGAAGCCGCAAGCCGCTGATGCGCCGCGTGGCAGGCTGTGGCCGGTGACAGCCATCGCCCGGGCGCTCACTCCCCAGTGCAGAGAGACTTGACCGCGAACAGACGCGGCCGACGCAGCCTCCTTCTCTCTCCCGGCGCGCCTGAGCCCGTGTTCCAACATCGTTTCACTGCACCGCTCGCACCTATGCCCGGCCAACCTCATGCCATTTAGAATCGAAACCCGGATCAGGAGTCTCGCGCTGCGACGCACCGAAGATGCTTGCGCATCAGAAACCCAATACGCTTCTGAACGCGTCCGAGACGCTCTGCTTCCTACCTCCACAAGGGCCTCTCCATTGGTTGAGCTTGTCGATCGAAACCCGGGCAGGGGATCTGTTGCCGCCGATCCCGAGGCGCTGAGCGGTTCCATGCGCGATCTTCTCGGCCGCTCGCTGGTGGTGCGCGGCCGTGAAGCCATCCTGGCGTATGCAACCGTGCTCGAGGAGCTCTGCCGGCTGAACGATCAACTCGGAGAGGCGGACAACCTAGGGCACTTCCTCACCACGCCTGCAGCCCTGCGCAAGAAGCCCTGCCTGGTGCTGCTCAAACCAGAACCGCAGGACGCCTGCCCAACGGTGCAGGGCTTCGTCGGGGCGCTGCTGCTCTTTGAATACGCTGTGTACGGTGTGGGGCTGAAGATCTATGCCAGCTCTGACTTCAGCGGACGCCGCAACGTGCTCGGACCTGAGCAGCTGCGCGCCCGGTTCTGCATCGAAGCCTGGTCGGTGCTCAGGCGGCGTGGCGCGCACATCGTCTTTGTCGACTTTCAGGTCTGCGGCTCTCGCGACACGACCTCGCTGGCCATCCCGGGCATGCTTCGGAAGGCGACGCGCGGTCGGGCGCAGTGGGCCCTGCTTGAAAGCATTTTTCCCATGTACCTCAGGCTCCTGCCCACTGTCGACGCGACCCTCGCCGGGATCGGGCAGAAGACCCGGGCCAACCTGCGCTACTACAAGCGTCGCGCGGAGCGGGAGCTGGGATGCTGCTTCGTTCCCCAGGCGGAGCTCGACCTCGAGGAGTACCTGGCCTTCAACCGGGTGGCCGCCTTTTCTGTTCCCGAAGCGGTTGCCGCAGCTCGGTACGCTGCGCTGCAAACCCTGAAGTCCCCCTGGGTCTGCGGCCTGCGTTCGAGCGATGGCCGCTGGCTCTCGATCGTTACGGGCTGGAAGCGGCACACGGCGCTCGAGATCGAGTGGCAGATGAACCGCGCCGACCTGCCGCGGTACTCGCTCGCCACCGTCATGCGCTCCTACGTGATCGAGCATGCCATCGCCGAGGGCTTCGAGCGCCTCTACATCGAGGGCGGCACGCAGCAGGCGCTGCAGAACTCGTTTGAGCGCGAGCGCGTGCTCGAACTCACCGTCCTGCGGCGTTCCCTGTACGCCCGGCTGGTGCAGCGCTTTGCCCGGCAGTTCTTCCCGGCAGACAATCATCTCGGCCGCATCCTGGGCTCGACCGACCTGCAGTAACCCACCGCTTCGCACGTTGTATCCGGACGCCGGCACTTCCAGCCGCAGCGCCCCTCTGAGGCTCCATTCCCATGCTGCACCCCCCCACCCCCGTGCACCCACGCTCCAGATGGGCGGAGCGCCCTCTGTGGAGATGGTTGCTGGTGCTGCTCGGGAGCCTGTCCGCCATGGCTGCGACCCTCCCCACGCA
>DASWUY010000497.1:0-3482 GCA_036401435.1 Acidobacteriaceae bacterium
CCACTCCAAGAAGCCGCGACCCAGGTGGGTGATGAGGTAAAGGTCCTCGTCCATGCGCGTGATGGCGACCGACTGTAGCAGGAAGCCGAGCCAGGCCTCAAACGTGTAGGTGGAGAAGTACTCCGGCGATTGCGTGACGGCCTTGTCATAAATAGGTCGCAGCACCTTGGAGGGGTGAGGCCCGGAGAGGTTGAGCAGGCGCATGGCGGTGATCTGGCTGCCGAAGATGAGCCGGTAGAGCCGCTCAAAGCTGTAGAGAATCTGGGTTACGGCGAGGTGCCGGATGACGAGGCGGTTGGTCTCAAGGCCCGCCCTGGGCAAGCCGAGCGATGCCAGGCTGTTCTCGATGTCGGTCATGGCGAGCTGGATGATCGGCTGATCGCCGCCGTAGTTCTCGGCAGCCTTGCGCCTCTCGTCCAGGGCTGGGGCGTCTGGGGGAGGGCCGCCGGGAGGGGGCTGCGAGGGAGGCTGGGTGAGCGAGCTCAGCTGGTCGTCGGTGGCCGACTTGGCGCTTGCTCCGACCAGCTGATCGAGGGCGGAGCGTGTGGAGACCTCAAAGCCCGCGATCTTGCCCTTCTCGATGCGGTCGATGAGCCGCGCGATGGACTTGCGAAAGACCACGCCCAGGATGAGTGCTGCAATGGGCCAGCCCAGCAGGCGTTCGATCAGCGTGTTGACGACTTGCAGCACGGGGGAAGTCTAGCACTTCGACGGTTGCGCGGCCTTGTCGCCTGACAGGGTTACAAGGCTGGGGGCGAACTGTACTATAGGCAAAGTTGCGAGGCAAAGTTGCTCGTCGCGGCAGCAGCCGCGGCGCGCAGCCAGGGAAACGAAGCCCCAGGGATACGAAGCCTTTTATGAAGATTCACGAGTACCAGGCGAAGGACATTCTCTCCAGGCACGGCGTACCGGTGCCGCAGGGTGAGGTGGCGAACACTCTTGAGGAGGCCGTCGACGTCACGCGGAAGCTGCTCGTAGGTGGGGCAAGCGGCGTGGTGATCAAGGCGCAGATCCACGCCGGCGGCCGCGGCAAGGGCGGCGGCGTGAAGGTGGCGCGGTCGCTGGCCGAGGCCGAGGAGCACGCCAAGAATATCCTGGGCATGCAGCTGGTGACGCACCAGACGGGCCCGGCGGGACAGAAGGTGCAGCGGCTGCTGGTAGAAGAGACGGCGGCGATTGACCGCGAGCTCTACCTGGGCATCGTGCTCGATCGCGCTGCGGCACGGCTGGTCTTCATGGCCTCGCAGGCGGGCGGGATGGAGATAGAAGAGGTAGCCGCGAAAGACCCCGACGCGATCAAGAAGGTCTATATCGACCCGGCGGTCGGCATGCAGCCCTACCAGGCGCGCGAGCTTGCTTTCGCACTGGACATCAAGCCAACCATGCTGCAGGCGGCGGTGAAGTTCATGCTCTCGCTGTACGAGGTCTTCGTCGCTACGGATGCTTCGCTGCTGGAGATCAACCCGTTTATCACCACCAAGGATGACAAGCTGCTGGCGCTGGACTGCAAGCTAACGTTCGATGACAACGCGATGTTCCGGCACAAGGAGCTGAAGGAGCTACGCGACGTCGCCGAAGAAGATCCGCTAGAGGTGGAGGCCTCAAAGTTTGCGCTGAACTACATCAAGCTGGACGGCAACATCGCGTGCATGGTGAACGGCGCGGGGCTGGCCATGGCGACGATGGACATCATCCAGTACGCGGGAGGATCTCCGGCGAATTTTCTGGATGTGGGCGGCGGCGCTACCCAGCAGCAGATTGAAAACGCCTTTTCGATCCTGCTCTCGGACAAGCACGTGAAAGCTGTCTTCATTAATATCTTTGGCGGCATCCTGCGGGTGGACACGCTGGCCCAGGGCGTCGTGCAGGCGGCAAGGAATCTGAACGTCAGGGTTCCTATCGTTCTTCGCCTCGAAGGCACGAACGTCGAGGAAGGGCGAGCGATCCTGAAGGAATCGGGGCTCGCCTTTGAAGTGGGGGACACGATGCTGGATGCTGCGCAGAAGGTGGTTGCCGCGGCACTCTAGCTCGCCCCGCGTCCGATCGCCCTAACATTGCAGAAGGATCGGGATAGGTGCCTGATCCCTGTCTTCGGAGACCTTTTTATGGCAGTACTTGTCGACAAGAATACCCGCCTGATCGTGCAGGGCATTACCGGCCGCGAAGGGACCTTCCACGCCAAGGGGTGCGCCGAGTACGGCACCAAGGTGGTTGGCGGCGTGACCCCGGGCAAGGGCGGGTCTACTCATGAAGGGTGGCCTGTCTTCAACACGGTGGCTGAAGCCGTCTCTGAGACCGGGGCCAACGCGACCGTCATCTTCGTGCCCCCACCCTTTGCCGCGGACGCCATCCTTGAAGCGAACGACGCGCGGCTGCCGCTGATCATCTGCATCACCGAGGGCATTCCGATCAACGACATGGTCCGGGTCTGGTCGGTGCTCCAGCACTCCTCCTCCGTGCTGATCGGCCCCAACTGCCCGGGGGTCATCTCTCCGGGCAAGGCCAAGATCGGCATCATGCCGGGGCGTATCCATAAGGAAGGCTCGGTCGGCATCGTTTCGCGCTCGGGCACCCTGACCTATGAAGCTGTCTACCAGCTCACGCAACGGGGCATTGGACAATCGACCGCCATCGGCATTGGGGGCGATCCTATCGTCGGCACCACGCACCTTGATGCGTTGAAGCTGCTGCATGACGATCCGGAGACGGAGGCCATCATCCTGATCGGCGAGATCGGCGGGACGGCCGAGGAGACAGCGGCGGCCTATGTAAAAGAGCACGTGCGCAAGCCGGTGGTCGGCTTTATCGCCGGGCAGACGGCGCCGCCCGGCCGCCGCATGGGCCATGCGGGGGCGATCATCTCTGGCGGCCAAGGCACGGCGGCTGAGAAGATGCAGGCGCTCTCGGCTGCCGGCATCCATGTTGTCGAGTCCCCGGCGGCAATTGGGGAGACGGTCGCGCGCGTGCTCGGCCGGGCCTGAGCTGCCAGGCTGGGCCGACGCGGCCAGGCGTCGGGGCTGTTCCTGTTCGCCCGAAGCAGGCCTCAAGAGCCGGGTGGAAGTGCGATTGGCTTCATTACGCAGGTACCCATATCCCCGAGGAATGGGGATGACTTTAGTCCTATTCGCAAGCTGTTACGTCATCTGTACTGTTTACCCGCGATATCCCAAGTACCGGCTTTGACACACTCAGAGAATTGTTACTGTCCTGGCTAATTTTTGTTAGCTCGGTGGCAGAAAACGGGTCTACGCTCGTGTTAGCGCCACTCGCGCACTTAGGAGCATTCCATGCAGGTTTTTTCGAGCAGAATTGTCACGTTGACTCTTGCCTTGTCCGCCGGCACCGCTCTTGCGGCATGCCCGGTGCGCAGTGCAGCACGCCTTCCGCAAAGCGCCGGTGCGTACTCCGTCCCGGGCAGCCGCGCCCTTCTGACGCTGCCTGGCAGCGGCAGCCTCCCTGCATTTGCGACGCGTGCCATTCCC
>DASWUY010000498.1:0-8002 GCA_036401435.1 Acidobacteriaceae bacterium
CAGCAGCTGCAGCGGCAGAATGACGCCAAGCAGGCGCAGCAGGCCCAGCAACTGCAGCGGCAGAATGAGGCCAGGCAGGCGCAGCAGACGCAGCAGGCTCAGCAGCTGCAGCGGCAGAATGACGCCAAGCAGGCGCAGCAGGCCCAGCAACTGCAGCGGCAGAATGCGGCCAAGCAGGCACAGCAGCAGCAAGAGCAGCAGGTGCAGCGTGAGAACGCGGCAAGACAGGCGCAGCAGCAGCATACGCAGCCTGCTCCGGCGCGCCCGGCTTACCAGCCGCAGACGCACACTGAGCAGCCGGCACGCCCGGCGGCGCAGCCGGCAAGGCCAGAGCCGGCGAGGCCAGAACCGGCAAGGCCTGAGCCGCGCGCCCCGCAGCCTCAGGTGCAGCAGCACACGGCACCACAGGCCAAGCCGGCGCATCCGGAGCCAACGCATCCGGAGCCAACGCGTGACGAGCCGCGGAAGGACAACCCGCACGCTTGAAGGGTTTCTGTTGAGGCTGGTGCATGGAAGAGGAGCAGGGCGGATGCCCTGCTCCTCTTCTCTTTGGTGCGCTTGTCGCTTCCCTGCTCCTCTTGTTTCTTCGGAGTCCCCCTGTGCTGCCTGTCGGGCTGGCTGGCCGCCAGGGAGAAGCGCGGGAACCGGCTCCTTGGATTCAGGTCAGTGGCGGTTACAGTTCGATGGAGTGCGTCCTGGCGAGTGTGACGGCGTGCTCGAGGAACTGGGTCAGCGACATGGAGCCGCCGTCTCCCTTGCCCCGGGTGCGGACGCTGACGGTCTCTGCCTGGCTCTCCTTGTCGCCCATGACTAGCACGTAAGGGACCTTCTGCAGGGTGAGGTCGCGGATCTTGGCGTTCATTTTCTCGTTGCGGGCATCGAGCTCGACGCGCAGGCCTGCGTCCCGTAGCAGTCGCTGTACTTTTTCTGCATAGGGGTGGTGCCGCTCGGCGATGGGGACGAGGCCGACCTGCACGGGGGCGAGCCAGAGCGGGAAGGCGCCGGCGTAGTGCTCGATGAGGACGCCGAAGAAGCGCTCGACGGAGCCGAAGAGGGCTCGATGGACCATGACGGGCTGGTGCCGGCTGCCGTCTTCGCCGATGTACTCGAGGGCAAAGCGCTCGGGGAGGGTGAAGTCGAACTGGACGGTGGAGAGCTGCCAGAGGCGGCCGAGTACGTCGACGAGCTTGATGTCGATCTTGGGGCCGTAGAAGGCGGCCTCGCCGGGGATGGTGCGGTAGGAGATGCCCTTGCGCGCGAGCGCGCGCTCGAGGGCGCCGGTGGCGGAGATCCAGTGTTCATCGGAGCCGGCCCAGTCGGCGCGGTTGGCGGGGTCCCAGGTGGAGAGCTCGACCTTGAACTCGGAGAAGCCGAAGGTGCGCAGGACCGAGTCGGCGAAGTCGATGCATCCGACCACTTCGTCCTCAATCTGCGAGGGCATGCAGAAGATGTGGGCGTCATCCTGGGTGAAGCCGCGGACGCGGAGGAGCCCGTGCATGGTGCCGGAGCGCTCATAGCGGTAGACGTTGCCCAGCTCTGCGTAGCGGACGGGCAGGTCGCGATAGCTCTTCAGCGAGTTCTTGTAGATGAGGATATGGAAGGGACAGTTCATGGGCTTGAGGCGGTAGGTGGCGTCGTCAAGCTCCATGGGGGTGAACATGTTCGCGGCGTACCAGCCCTCGTGGCCGCTGGTCTTCCAGAGTTCGACCTTGGCGACGTGGGGAGTGTAGACCAGTTCGTAACCGCGCCTGATACATTCCTCCTTCATCCAGTCTTCCATGGCGCGGCGGACGATGGCGCCCCGGGGATGGAAGAAGACGAGGCCGGAGCCGGCCAGCTCCTGGATGGAGAACAGGTCGAGCTGCCGGCCGAGGAGGCGGTGGTCACGCTTGGCGATCTCTTCGAGGTGGGCGAAGTGCGCCTCCATCTCCTTGGCGGAGAAGAAGGCGGTGCCGTAGATGCGCTGCAGCTGGGGATTCTTCTCGTCGCCGAGCCAGTAGGCGCCGGCGAGCGAGAGGACCTTGAAGGCCTTGACGCGGCCGGTGGAAGGAACGTGGGGGCCGCGGCAGAAGTCCTCAAAGGCGCCGTTGCGATAGAAGGAGACGGGCTCGCCGGGATGGGTGAAGCGCTCGACGAAGTGGGTTTTCATGAAGTCGCCATGCGCGGCAAAGCGGGCGAGGGCGGTCTCACGATCCTCCTGCTCGCGGAGGAAAGGCTCGTTGCGGGCGACGACCTGGGCCATGCGGGCCTCGATGGCCTGGAGGTCGTCGGCGGTGAAGGGGGTTTCGCGGTAGAAGTCGTAGAAGAAGCCGGCGTCGGTGGCGGGGCCGTGGCCGAGCCGGGTCTCGGGGAAGAGCTCGAGAACGGCGGTGGCCAGGACGTGGGCGGCGGAGTGGCGAACGATCCTGAGGGCCTCGGGGTCCTTTTCGGTGAGCAGCTGGAGGGCGACGTCTTCGTCGAGGGGGGCGGAGAGGTCGACGAGGCGCTCGGTGTCCTGGGAGGGAGCGGCATACATGCCGACCTCGGTGGCGGCTGGGTCACCGGAGTGGGCTGCGGAGGTGGGGCGCTCGCGTGGCCGGATGCGCGCGACGATAGAGGCGGCGGCGAGGCGGGGCGAGATGGTTTCGGCGATCTGGAGCGGGGTTGTGCCTGCGGCCACCTGTTTGACCGAGCCGTCGGGGAGGCGTACTTCGATCAGGCGGGAGGGGCTCAGGAGAGTGGTCATCATGGTCTACAAGGATACTTCTTCGCGCGCGACAGGCGCGGGGCGAACGGCTGCCGAGGTGAGGCCGGATGGTGGCGGGCTGATGGTGGCGACTGGCGAGAGTGTGTGACAGATTCCGTGACAAGGGCGCGTGCAGCGCGTTTACTACAGGGTACCGATGTCGACCGAACCTGATATGCCTGTGAGTTCCCTGCCTGCCGCGCCCCGGGCGCGGGCGGTGCCACGGCCGGACCTGGCGCTGGCGGCATGGCTCGGGCTGTGCTATGCGGTCGCCGGGGTGGGGTCGCTGCTGACCGCGCCTGCCATCCCGACCTGGTATGCGACGCTGGCCAAGCCGCCCTTGACGCCACCGGGGTGGGTGTTTGCACCGGTGTGGACGGTGCTGTACACGGCGATGGCGGTGGCGGCGTGGCTGGCATGGCGAACCCGGCCAAGCTCCTGCCGAAGGCGCGGGCTGCGCCTGTTTTGCGTGCAGCTGGTGCTGAACTTGCTGTGGAGCTGGATCTTCTTCAGCCTGCACCGGCCGGGCCTGGCCCTGGTGGCGATCGCCCTGCTGGGTACGGGGATCGCGATGACGACGCGACCGTTTCTGACCATCAGCCGGACGGCAGGGTGGCTCATGCTGGTGTACCTGGCCTGGGTGACCTTTGCGACGTACCTGAACGCGGGGATCTGGCGCCTGAACCCTTGAGGTTTGGACGGGGCTAGCCGTGGTTGGGTACCTCCGCGCCGCAGCGGCCGCGCCCGTCCGCAGCTCGCCCCGCCCCGTCCGCGCGCGTCCAGCACGTCCGGGCACACCCTTCCAGTCTGTAATGCGGATTGCCCTCAGGGGTGGTGCGCCTGCTCGCGTACCGGCGCTCGCGGTGTGGCGGGCTGGCGCCCCTGAGCCGATGGGGCGTGGGAAGCGGAGAGGGGAGGGGGTCGGGGCTCAAGTCGCGGCGCGGTCTGCCGAAGAAAGCAGAGACGGGCAGGGAAAACTCCTGTGCTGCCCGGCGATCGGGTCGCGATCGAGAGGGTGAACTCACATGGACACGCTACGAAAGGCGCTGGTGATCGGCGCGCATCCGGATGATTGTGCGCTGGGGGCGGCGGGGTTCGCTGTCCTGCTGAAGCGGACCGGCTGGCGGATCACGTTTCTAACGATGACCGATGGCGAGCTGGGTGGGGACCCCCAGCTTCGGATCGAGGAAGAGCGGGTGAGTGCGCGGCTGCTGGGCGTCGATCTCGACTTCTGCCACCTGGCGGACGGGCGCATGCAGGGGCCGGAGACGGTGCGGGCGATCGAGCAGAAGCTAGCCACCCATAAGCCGGACCTGATCCTGACCCATGCGCCGCTGGATTCGCACTCCGACCACCGCGTGCTTTCAGAGTCGGTGGTGTCGGCGGCGCGGCGGCACTCCAGCCTGCTGTTCTATGAAGGGCCTTCGACGCAGACCTTTGGAGCGTCGCTGAAGATCGACATTACACGTGCCTGGGATGTGAAAGTGAAGAGCCTGCTGGCGCACGCGTCGCAGCGGGAGCGGGTGCGGACGGTGGAGTGGGCGGAGGCGGCGGGGCGCCACCGGGCGTGGCCGGAGTACCGCGGGGTGTGCGAAGCCTTTGTGCCGGTGCGCATGAACCTGAACCTGATGTGCCCGGCGATTGCCGAGGCGGTGGTGCCGGCGCAGAGCGCAGATCAGGCCAGCTGGAGCATCGTCTGATGGTCGACACGGAGCAGTTCGCAGGCTCGGTGGCCGGGGAGACGCGGTTTGAGCAGGGGTGGGAACAGGGCGCGTCCGGGCAGGATGCGTCGCCTGCGCCCGAGGTATGCGTGCGGGTGGAGCCGCCGGCGCCGGGCGCGGGGCCACATCCGGCTGCCGGCCCGGCCATGCGCCACGTTCGCTTCCTGATCCTGGGCTGCGGGCCATGCGGGCTGGGCGCGGCGCTGGAGCTTGAAGAGAACGGCGCGGCGGGGCCGGACCACTACCTGGTCGTCGACCCCAGCCCGGTGCCTGGCGGATGGGCCTCTTCGCGGCAGACGCCGGAGGGGTTCACGTTTGACTTTGGCGGACATGTTTTGTTCCCGCACAAGTACTATCCGAAATTCATGGAGCTGCTGGACTCGCTGCCCATGCAGTGGGTGGCGTCGGTGCCGAAGCGGGGCGTGAGCCTGGATGGGCACTTCCTGCCCTACCCGGCGCAGCGGAACCTGCAGCGGCTGGGGCCTCGCAAGCTGATCCTGGTGTTGACCAGCCTGCTGCTGCGGCGCCTGCGGCGCGGCGGCGCGGCCGACCCTGGAGAGGACCACAAGCCGGACCTCGAGTCGTACCTGATGAAGCAGTTTGGCGAGTACCTAACCGAGACGCTGATGGGCCCGTTGAACAGCAAGATGTGGGCTCACGCTACCTCTGCGCTTTCGAACCAGTGGGTGACGCTGCGCTCCGGTTCCAGTGGGCGAAACGTGCCGGATGTGAGCCTGCGACAGACGATGCGGAACCTGCTGACGCAGCAGGATACCCCGGGATGGACGAGCGACACCTTTGTGACCTATCCGGCGACGGGCGGGAGCGGGGAGATCTGGCGGGCGATCGCGGCCAAGCTGCCGCCGGAGCGGCTGCTGCTGGGACGCGGGCTGCGCTCGCTGGCGCTCGAGCAGAAGATTGCTACGCTCGACAACGGCGAGCAGATCCACTTTGACCGGATGATCTCGTCGATGCCGCTGGACACGCTGCTGCGGTCGATTGAGGGGCGGCCGGACCTGCACGCGCAGGCGGCGCGGTTTGTCTTTGCGCGGTCGCGGCTGTACGGCTTCGGGATCGAGGGAGAGATCGCACCGCGATACCGTGCGCTGCACTCCTTCCACGTGCCGAACCAGGACATTCCCTTCTGGCGGGTGAACTTTCCGGGGAGCGTGAGCGCGGGCAACGTGCCGGCGGAGGTGGGTGGGCGGCCGTGTCACTCGGTGCTGTGCGAGGTCTCGGAGCCGGCATCAAAGCCTGGGATGGAGGAGAGCGAACTGGGCCGGCAGGTGGAGGCGGGCCTCGAGAAGCTGGGGCTGCTAGGAAAGGGCCGGGCGATCGTCTCGCGCTTTCACCAGACCATCGAGCATGGGTACCCGGTGCCTTTCCTGGGACGGGACGCGCTGCTGAGCGAAGTGCAGCCGGTGCTGGAGGCGGCAGGGGTGTACAGCCGGGGCCGGTTTGGCGCGTGGAAGTACGAGATCTCGAACCAGGATCACGCGTTTATGCAGGGGGTGGAGGTGGTGCGGCGCCTGCTGTTCAAGGTGCCGGAGAAGACCTACACGGACCCCTACCGGGTGAACGAGCTGGTGGAAGAGGAGACCGGCGCGAGCGCGGAGGTGGCGGCGCGAACGGCGTCGGGGACGGCACTGGATTCCCTGCGGGCGAGCGCCTCGCTTGGATAGGGCCTGGGCTCTGTCGTACGGAGCGGGCGAGGAGAAGCCGGAACCGCGCCGGGCGCGGCGGCCGAGCTTCCCCCGGGCCTGCGGGCACCTGCCGCTACGGCGTGGCTCCTACGGCTTCAAGCGCCTGCGCAGCAGCCGGAACCTCCGGCGCCGCCGGCGCTGGGCTGGCTTGCCTTAGCTGCTGCAGGCCGTTGAGGTAGGTGGTCAGGTGGTGGGCGTAGGTGACGTCGAGAGGGCGAAAGCCGCCGTGGACCACGATCTCCTGGCCGGGGTGCTGGTAGAGGGGCGGGACGGGAACCTGGGGGACGACGTCCATGAAGTTGACCACGCGGCAGCAGACCGGGATGCCCCCGTTGAGGTGGCCGACAAAGTCCGGCGCGCCGGTGCGGGGGCCAGCGAAGGTATACACCTCGGGG
Organism: Acidobacteriaceae bacterium; assembly: GCA_036401435.1. Taxonomy (GTDB): domain Bacteria; phylum Acidobacteriota; class Terriglobia; order Terriglobales; family Acidobacteriaceae; genus EB88. The sequence continues at coordinate 6,545 of DASWUY010000498.1, forward strand.
GTAACGCCGAAGCCGGCCTGCTTGAGGATGTCGTAGCCGGCGAGGACCGCAACCGCCCCGCCCAGGCTGTGGCCGGTGACGAGGATGCGCTGGACCCCGGGGCAACCGGTATGGAGCAGGTCGCGCAGGCTGGCGCAGATGTGCTCATAGACCAGCTGGAAGCCCATGTGGACCAGGCCCGCGCCGGAGTCGGCAAACCAGGCGACGGGAGCGGCGTCGAAGTCGCCCAGCCAGTCCCAGATGGTCTTGGTGCCGCGGATGGCGACGAGGGCAGTGCGGGTGGCGGCATTCCACGCGACCAGACCGAAGATACTGCTCTCGGAGACCATGCCGTTGGGGATGCGCTGCTGGTCGGGCGGTGCCTGGGCCATGACGTGGGCGGCGCGCACCGGGTCCGCCATGATGGGACCGACCAGGGTGAAGCCCTGGGGCAGGAGGAGCGGGGGCTGGGGGAGGCTCATGATCAGGTAGGCCGCGCTGGCCGCCGGGTACATGACGTGGATGACGAAGTCGAGATCCTGAGGCGTGGGCGTGGGCATGGGTGGCACTCCTGGCATGGCTCGAGACGGATGCGCCGGGGCTGCCGAGAGGGGTGGGCAGGGGTGGGGCTGGCGGCGGGTCCCATGGTACGCCTTGTGGCGCGCGCGGAAAGCCGGTGAGAGAACAAATTTCATAGGCGGTGCGGGGGTGGCGGCGAAGAGGTCCGCGGGTGAGCGACTCTGCGCGCGGCGGGGCCCGCGGAGTTAGCGGATGACGAGCAGCGCGGCGCGGAAGAGGGCGTCGAAGCCGGGCGCCGGGTCGCCGGAAACCCTGAGCTTTTCGGCGGCGGTCTCGATGGCCTTTTGGGCGGAGGGGCGGTGGTAGCCGAGGTTGACGAGGGCCGAGAGCACGTCGTCGGCCGCGGGGGTGGAGTGGCCGGGGGCGGGGGTGGGCTGGGCGAGGTCGTCCAGCTTGTCCTTGAGCTCGACGACGAGGCGCTCGGCGAGGCGCTTGCCGACGCCGGGGATGCGGGTGAGGGTGGCGTGGTCCTGGGCGCGGATGGCGGCGATGGTGGACTCCGGGGTGAGGCCGGAGAGGATGGTCATGGCGAGCCTGGGGCCGACGCCGGTGACGGTGATGAGGCGTTCGAAGAGACGCTTTTCGGGGCGGACGAGGAAGCCGAAGAGGGCGAGCGCATCCTCACGGACCTGGGTGTGGATGTGGAGGGAGACCTGGGCGCCCTCAGGCGGGAGCGCGGTGTAGGTGGGGATGGTGATGGCGACGTCGTAGCCTACGCCGGCGGCCTCGACGATGGCCTGGGTGGGCTGCCGGGACAAGAGCCGGCCGGTGAGGTGGGCGATCATCCTGTTCAGGGTACCGCGCGAACAGGGAAATGCGCGCGCGAGGTGGGCGGCCGGCGGCTGCGAGCCTGGCCAGGAAGAAGGAACCCGCGCCTGGTGGGCGCGGGTTCCTCCTCTG
>DASWUY010000499.1:0-5659 GCA_036401435.1 Acidobacteriaceae bacterium
ACAGGGTGGCCAGGGAGTGACACAAGGCGCGGCCCCCGAGGAGGCCGGCGGGGAGCCCGATGAGGAGCCCGGCCACAGCGAGGAGGGAGACCTGGGCGAGATAGAGGGCGGCGATCTGCCAGCGGGAGGCGCCGATGGCACGCATGATGCCCATCTGGCGGACGTGCGAGGCCATGAGCGCGGCGAGCAGGTTGACGATGAGGATGCTGCTAAGGGCCAGGATGGCAAAGCCGAAGGCGCACATGGAGAGCAGAAGCAGGGCCATGAGGCCGGCGTGGGGATGCTGTCCGGGGGGAGGGATGTCGACGCGCCGGACGGGAGCGCCGCGGCTCTCAAGCAGGGCCTGCACCTGGGCGGCGACGGCGCGGATGTGTTGCACGCTGGAGCGGTCGCCGGGGACGATGATGCTGAGGCGGTCGAGTTGCGGCAGGAGTCCCAGCTGGGGGAGGCTTTCCGCGCTGATGTAGCCGTAGACGGTGTTCTCCATGCGGGCCTGGGCGAGGCCGACGTCGTGCACGACTCCGGCGATGCGGAGGCGCTGCTCGGGCTGGCCCGGAAGCTGGATGGTGAGGTTATCACCCAGGGCAGCCCGGGCGACGGGCAGGGCGTTGCGCTCGACGAGGAGCTCGCCGGGCGCGGGCGAGGAGGCACCCTGCTCGTGCTGGAAGCTGGCGATGGTGACCCTGCTGAAATCGCGGATGACAAAGAGGGTGAGGGTGCGCCACTCCATGGGAGCTGTCTTGATGTGGCCGGTAACGACGCGGCGCAGGTCTGCATCGGCGACCAGGCCGCTGGCCCGGACCGCAGAGAGGGTGCCATCGTCGAGCGCGTCGCAGGAGAGGGTGGCCGAGGCAGGATGGGTCGCGAGGAAGTCGCGGTTCAACTCGCGGGTGAGGACGGCGTAGGCGGAGAGGACGGTCGAGAAGGCGGCCAGGCCGGCGGCGATGGCGAGTATGACCAGGAGCGAGCGGGCGGGCTGCCTGGTGACGTCGCGGAGGACTTTGCGGGAGAGAGCGGTCATCGGCGCAGCCCTAGTGGGTGGGGTTGAGGATGGCGCCGTCGGCGAGCTCGACGATGCGGTCGAGGGAGAGGGGCAGGGTGCGTTCGTGGGTGACGAGGATGACGGTCTTGCCGGACTTGGCCAGTTGACCGAAGAGCTGGAGGATGGCGTGGGTGGAGTGCGAGTCGAGATTGCCGGTGGGCTCGTCGGCGAGGATGAGGGGAGGATCGTTGGCGAGAGCGCGGGCGATGGCGACGCGCTGCTGCTCGCCGCCGGAGAGTGCGGGGGGCAGCTTGTGGGCCTGAGGGAGGATGCCGAGCTGGTCGAGCAGGCGGAGGGCGCGCCGGGAACGCTTGCCGCTGGGAATGGAGCGGACGAAGTCCATGGGCAGCATGACGTTTTCAGCAGCGGTGAGGGTGGGCAGGAGCTGGAAGAACTGGAAGACAAAGCCGATGGTATGGCCGCGCCAGGTGGACAGGCGGCTCTCGCTGAGGGAGGAGGTCTCAGTGCCTGCGATGCGAAGGAGCCCGGAGGAAGGCCGGTCGATGCCGCCCAGCAGGTGGAGCAGGGTGGATTTGCCGCTGCCTGATTTGCCCACGATGGCGACAAACTCGCCCGCGGCGATCTCCAGATCGATGCTGCGGAGGGCGGAGAAGCGAGGAATGTCGTAGGTCTTCGAGACGGCCTGGAGCGATACCATGATGCCCACGGTAGGCACGGTGGGCTGAATGAGGACTGAACACCCTGTTCAGGCCCTGTTCAGGGTGGTGGGAGGCAGGATGGGGAAGCGGAGGTCTTGCGTGCGAGTGCTGGTGGTGGAGGATGAGGAGTCGCTGCGCAGGCAGGTAGCCGCGGCGCTGACAGAAGCCTGCTACGCGGTGGACTGCGCGGCGGAAGGCGAGCGGGCGGACTTGCTGGCGCACACGGAGAGCTACGACGTGGTGATTCTGGACCTGGGCCTGCCGGGGAGGGATGGGCTGACGCTGCTGCGTGGATGGAGGGAGGCGGGGATTGGTGTGCCGGTGCTGGTGCTGACGGCGCGGGCGAGCTGGCATGAGAAGGTGCAGGGGATCGACAGCGGAGCCGATGACTACGTGGCGAAGCCGTTTCGCATGGAGGAGCTGCTGGCCAGGGTGCGGGGGTTGATACGGCGGGCGAGCGGACAGGCGAGCGCGGAGCTTCGGTGCGATGCGGTGGCGATGGATCCGCGTACGGCGAGGGTGACGGTGGATGGGGCTGCGGTGAAGCTGACGGCGCACGAGTTCCGGGTGTTGTCGTACCTGATGCATCATCGGGGCCAGATCGTGTCGCAGGGCGAGCTGACGGAGCACATTTACGCGCAGGGTTTTGACCGGGACTCGAACACGATCGAGGTGTTTATCGCGCGGCTGCGACGGAAGCTGGGCGCCACGTTGATCGAGACGGTTCGCGGGCTGGGGTATCGCGTGGGGGAACCGCGCTGAGACGGTCTCAATCCCTGCGCGGCCGTGTGGTGCTGGGTTCCGTGTTGTGGACGCTGGGCCTACTGGGGCTGGTCCACGTGCTGGTGCTGGCCATGTTGCGCCAGGTGCCTGCGCTGCTGCGCGTGAACCACCATGTGATCGGGGCGGTGGGACTGGTGCTGATGCTGGGCGGCGTGTTGGCGCTGCGGAGCGGCCTGAAACCTCTGGCAGAGCTGCGCGTGCGCCTGGGGGGGCTGCGGGCGGGGCAGGCACGGCGGGTGGAGGGCAGGTATCCGGACGAGATACAGCCGCTGGTCAACGACCTGAACACGCTGCTTGAGAACCGGGAGCGAGCGGTGGCGCGGGCGCTGACGACGGCTGGCGATCTGGCCCATGGACTGAAGACGCCGCTGGCGGTGTTGACGCAGGAGGCGGAGCGCGCCACGGCGGCGGGGCAGGTGGAGATTGCCGGGGCGATCGAGCAGCAGGTAGAGCGTATGCGGCGGCAGGTGGAGTATCAACTGGCGCGGGCGCGTGCGGCGGGCCGGGCGCCGGGGGCCTGCTGCCGGGTGGCCGAGTCTGTGGAGGGGCTGATCCGGACCCTGGGGAGGCTGCACGCGGAGCTGGGGCTGAGCATCGAGGCGAGGGTGGCGGAGGACCAGGAGGTGGCGGCGCAGCGGGAAGACCTGGACGAGATGTTGGGCAACCTGCTGGAAAACGCGTGCAAATGGGCGAAGGGGCGGATCGTGGTCGAGGCGTTCGAGGAGCGGGACGTGGTGGTGATGACGGTAAATGATGACGGTCCGGGCCTGGCGCCGCTCTATCGCGAGAAGGTGCTGCAGCGTGGAGTGCGGGCGGACGAGGCGGCGCAGGGGTCCGGGTTGGGGCTGGCCATAGTCCGGGACCTGGCGGAGCTGTATGGAGGCAGGATCACGCTGGGCGCGTCGGGCATGGGCGGACTGCAGGCGCGGCTGGAGCTCCCGGGGTGCGTTCTGGGCGGGCAGCGGTAGGGAGTGGACCAGAGGTGCCCCGGGGCGGGTTGTCGCGTTGCCGGGGAAGGAGGAGAACGCGAGCCGGGTCGCTGTGGGGGACGGCGAGGATGGTGGCAAGGGAGCGGGTCGGAGGGTGTGAGGAGGGGTTGTGCCGGCTTCGCCGATCGAAGAGCAGAGGACGACGCAAATCCTGTGAGGGATCCGACTGGAAGAGGCTGTAGCTAACCGCATCGGGGAGGTGTGTCGCTCTTGAGGACTGCGGAGGATTATTCAAGTGGGCCAGGATGGAGCATCGTGACTCCATTCGTTCTTTCTCAGTTCGTTCCCAGCTGCCGGAGTCGGTAGAGGCGCCGTCCACACCCTGCGGGTCGGGTGCCTACACACAAAAAAACCAGATACGGGGAAGCCTGCCTCCTCGCTGCTCATCTCTACGTGCATGATTTTGGTGATCAGGGCAGCCAAGCGCGGGTGCAGGATCGGATCCATGCCTACGCACTAAACGGCATTGACTCACTTGCTAACGCGCTGCGACCCAGGCGACGTCCCAGATCACGCTCCCGTGCAAGTTAGGGATGCGAGTGATTCTCTCATCAGCTAACTCTTACAGCCAGACAGGCAGACCTTCGTTTCTGCTGCCCACGTTTGCTGCAGATCGAACAGGAAGGCAAGCCCGATGATCACTGGCGGGCCAGGCAAACGTAGCTTACCAGGTCACCATCTGTCCCTGTGACCGTAAACCCATGGATCGTGACTGCAATGGCAACCGGCATGGGAGCTGTATTGTCGGTGGCAACGCAGATGGGTGCGTCCGAATAGCTTGCCTGAAACGTGAGCGAGGACTTTCCTGCCAACAGCTTTAACACGCCTCCCAGGTAGGTATCCGGCAAGCGCCCCGGTTCAGCTCTTGGCACAGGCGAAGGACCTGGGTCGGCTGAGGAAACAGGGATACTAACTTCGGCCTTTGCATCGGACGCAAGTGAGGCGCAGCCGTAGCCTATTCCATCTACGTTTGCACAAGTGCTTCCTTCGGGCACACCGTTCATGCTTCCTATGGTGTTTGCTCCTGTCCTGATTATCAGCGTGTTATTCGAGTTATTGGACCCGGTCCAATCTACCCCGTACGCTTGTGTACCAGGCTGGCTTCCCTGGGTACCCTCGGAGTGAGAAGTAAATACCCCATCAACAATGCTCTGCGTCAGGCCGCTCATGTACATACCTGCAGCATGGAGGCTAGGGTTCTCCAGTGTTTCCTTACTATTCCCATCGCCTTGCACAGGAGAGAAGAGGCTCCCGTTCCCGGAGACATAAAAACCCGGCCCCCAGTTATCCTGCGCCTCAACATGTGACACGAAAACCCGATCCGCAGCCGAGTAGACGCCAGCGGAGGTGCGCGTTACTTGACCTGAATACCACACCTTGCCGTCACTGAATCTGGAATTGGCCCCCGTATTGTAGATGCCCTCGGAGCCACTCTTTCCGATGTCGAAGCCATGTACGTCCAGATCGTAGCTTTCGTTGTACAGGCCGTTGCGCCCGGCGTAGCGTGACCATATGTTGTAAATCATGCTCGCATTGGATGATCCTCCGAAATGAAACGAATCCCGCGCACAGTGAGTCGCATAAACGTTGTAGATCACATCATTGCGATCAATCTGGTACAGACCTCCGGCCACCGTGTTGTCGAGGTTGATGCAGTCGCTCTTGATCGCCTGGTCGGAGGCGTTGCCGTTAAAGAAAAGGTCATGGATTGCGATCTGCACGGTGCTGGTAGAGGCTGCTGACACCATTGGGCCTGACGATCCGGCCATCTGAACGAGGCCATCGTGCTGCCAGTCCTCGCCTGCCAGGACGACGTGAGAGGGTAGAGCAATCGACCTGATCGCCGCTACGCCACTCAGCATAACCGTCGCGGAGCAGCTCTGCGTGGGGGCGACATCCGTTGTTCCGCACGTACTGGAGACGGACCTGGACGCAACATTGACGGCGCGCTGGATGGCTGAAGTGTCATCCGTATGGCCGTCAAGGCGTGCCCCGAAGTCCCGCACGTCGTAGAGGTGCGCCCTCTGGGTGGATTGAACCGCGTGGGCACTTCCCCATGTGTTATCCCTGGTCGCGGGCATGCGACCAAGCGCCTTGAACCCCTTGGAAGTGCCTCTTGCGGCGCCATCCTGTTGCCGGATGGATGCTGCGACTACAGGGAGCCCGAAGCGGGTAGACGGCTGCCT
>DASWUY010000500.1:0-4334 GCA_036401435.1 Acidobacteriaceae bacterium
GCGTAGGCCCGCCCGGGCTCGTCGCTTCGGCGACCTCTGACGACCCACCCTGACGTCGTTTTCTGATCGCGAACTTTCCTTACCGTCCCTTATACAAACGAATTCCTACTTCGCTCGAGCTGGCTTTGTGCCGTCTAGGGCCGCCGTGCGGCTGGTTGGAGATCCCTACTTACAGCACAGTAAGGGTGACGGTCGTGCCGTGGGTGATGGCGGGGTTGGCGGCATCGGTGAGGGTGAGCTGGACGGTGTAGGTAGTGGGCCCGATGCCTCGTGGAGAGCTGCTGCTACCGCAGGCGCCCAGGCCGGTGGTGAGGAGAACGAAGGCCAGCAGGGCCGGGGCGTAGAGGGCGCTGCGCCGGCGGCGGAGGGTGAAAGCCAGGAGGCCGGCGGCGGAGAGGGTGCCCAGGGTGGCGCTCCCGGGAAAGCGGCGATCGGCGGGCCGGGCAGGCTGGGTGGAGGCGGGTAGACCGGCATTCAAGGCCGCGAGCTTGAAGGTAGCGACGGCCTGCACCGGGGTGCCGTCAACCTGGAGCGCCGAGCCGCTCGCAAAGGCGCAGGTGGCGCCGGCGGGCAAGCCGGAGCAGGCGAGCGTGAGGGTAGCGGCAAGGTTGGGGGTGGGGGTGACGAGCAGGGTAAGGTTGCCCTGCGCGCCGGGTACCAGGCTGAGGGAGGCTGTGGGCGGCGAAAGGGTGAAGTCGGGTGCGGGCTGGGTGATGTTGACGGTGGTGGTGGCGCTGGAGGAGAGAAAGTTGGCGTCGCCCGGGTAGGAGATGAGCAGGGTGTGGGTGCCGGCGGAAAGCGTAGACGCCGCATAGGTGGCGGCGCCGGCGGAGAGTGGGAGGGTGGAGAGCGTGGTTGAGCCTTCGCTGACGGTGACGGAGCCGGTGGGGGTTCCGGCGAGTTGAGGGGTGATGGTGATGGCGAGGGTGGGAACGCCGCCCGGCGTGGTGGCTTTGAGGGCGGTGTGGGTGGTGGCCCTGGCCACAGCGATGGCGGCCTGCAGCGAAGAAGCCGCGTAGTGGACCGCGTCAGACGGGGTGAAGGTCGCGGTGACCTGGTTGCTGCCGGCGGGGAGCAGGGTGGAGGCGGCGGCCGAGTAGGAGACGCTGCCCTGGGCCGGTGCGGCGGCGAGCACCGCATAGGGCGTGGGAGCGAGGGAGGGGAAGGCGGTGAGCAGGTCGTCGGCGATCTTCTCGGCGAGGTAGTTATGCCCCAAGGGGGTGGGATGGCCGTAGAAGTAGAGGTAGGCGTTGCCGACGGCGGCTGAGGTGAAGTCGCCGTAGATCCAGTTCTGGCCGCCCATGTCGGCGTAGTGGATGTTGGAGAAGCTGGGCACGACGGCGGCAAAGGCAGGCTCGATATTGGTGCTGGGCATCTGCGGGCCGTAGAGGTAGATGGGCACGTCGGGCAGGCAGCTGGCCAAGTGATTGAAGGTGGTCGTGAGAGCGCTTTCCATCTGGCTGGTGGTGGAAGGGTTGTCGTTGACGCCGCCCATGATGACGATGGAGGCGGGTGCGTTGGGGCAGACATCGGTAAGCACGCGCTGCTGGAAGGTGGCGCCGTTGACATCGGTGCCGACCTCGGTGAAGCCCTCTCCGCCGATGCCGGTGTCCCACCAGTCCCAGTTGAAGTATTCGCCCAGCACCTGCGGGTAGCCGGCGCCGCTGGTGCCGTCCTGCGCAGGGGGGATGGCGGGCTGGACGATGGTGGGACCGGTCCAGGAGTCGCCGAAGATGATGACGCGCGGGCCGATGGGGACCTGGGGGGCAGAGACGGTGTCGCTACCGACGGTCATGACGCCGAAGAAGGGCGCGGAGCCGCCGATGGCGACCTTAATCTGGCGGGGGCGCTTGTCCGGGAACTGGACGCGTACGAAGTTGATGTCGGGGTAGTTGCTGGAGATGTTGGTGAAGTCGGTGGAGGTGTAGGCGCCATCGACCCAGAGCCAGTAGGTGCTGCTGCGGGACTGGACGACGTATTCGAATTGCTGGCAGTCGCAAGTGAAGGCAACGCGGTAGACGAGGCCGGCGGGAGGCTCTACGCCGACCGGGACGACGGCGCCCTGGCTGCGCGAGTCGGTGCTGGGGACCAGGGTAGCGCCCTCATAGCGGAAGGGGGCGCCGGTGGCCGTGGCGCTGTAGGAGAGCGGGGCGCCGGGATTGATCTGGGAGTTGTTGAGCTGGCTCGAGGTGGTGGCGGCGTCGGCTGCGGCCGAGACCAGCGGAACGGCGGTGGCGGTAGCGTTGAGCCCGGCGGCGCTGAGGGGCATGCCGTAGGTGAGGCCGGCGGGCTGCCAGGCCAGGGTGGTGAGCGCCTGGGTGATGTTGAAGGTGAGGGTGGCGGCGGGTGCAGGGGCGTACTGGGTGTTGCCGGGCTGGGTCGCGGTGAGGGTCACCTGGCCGACACCGGTAAGGGTGAGCAGGCGGCGGTCGTCGAGCATTGCTGGGCCGGTGGCAGAGAGCGTGACGGGCAGGTTCGAGCTGGCAAGGGCGACGACCCGGAAGGGGGCGCTCGTGACTGGGCGGTCTGGGACAGGCAGGAAGTGGATGGTCTGCGCGAGGGTGCCCTGGGCGTGCGCGGCTGCGAGGGGCAAGAGCAGGAGGAGCCAGAGCGCGGACAGGAGGGGGCGCGGAAGATGAGCCAAGGGAAACCTCGCCGTGGGGGTAGTAGACAGGGGTCTCAGCCGTTCCCGGGCCGGTCGTCAGGAGGGGGGCGCGCGGCGTGTCCAGTATAGGGCAAGCCCGGGGCGAAAACGGGATGCAGACCGGGGGGCGAACTACTCCAAAGTGCGGGTGGTCTTTTCTTGCGGGCGGTTGACGGGGAGCAGCTTGGCGGAGGCGCGGCAAGGGGTTCCGGGCAAGCGTCCGGGCGGCCGTGTTCGCTCTAGGCTTGCGCCACGTCTATCTGGCTGAGCCTTCGGGTGAGTAGCTCCTGTTCCCGCAGGTTCTGCGTCATGGCGATGGCGCGTTCGAGCTCCTGGCGCGCCTCGATCAGCCTGCCCATCTGGGTGAGGAGGTCTGCGCGAACGCTGGGGAGCAGATGGTAACCCTGCAACGCGGGATCCGCGGCGATCGCATCGACGGCTGCGAGTCCGGCAGAGGGGCCGTGCGCCATGCCGACGGCGACGGCTCGATTGAGCGCGACGATGGGGGACGGGCTGATCTCGATCAGGCCGTCGTAGAGAAGCACAATGCGCTCCCAATCTGTCTCGTCCGCACGGCGGGCTCGTGCGTGACAGGCGGCGATGGCTGCCTGCAAGGCATAGTTGCCGGCGCCGCCACCGAGCCTTTGCGCGTGTTCGAGCGCCATCATGCCTCGCTCGATCTGCGCGTGGTCCCACAGCGAGCGATCCTGGTCCGGCAACAGGACTGGGTCGCCGCTCGATCCCTGGCGGGCCGCCGAGCGCGAAGCCTGCAACTCCATCAGGGCCAGCAGGCCGAAAGCCTCTGCTTCGCCGGGCAGAAGCTGCACCAGCATGCGTCCCAGCCGCAGGGCGTCGCCGAGGAGTGCGGTGCGCATCCATGCCTCTCCGGACGTCGCCGTGTATCCCTCGTTGAAGATCAGGTAGACGACTGCAAGGACAGACTTCACCCTGCGGGACAGCTCCTCGCCACGCGGGGTCTCGAAGGGAACATGGGCCTCAGACAGGGTCTTCTTGGCGCGAACGATGCGCTGTCCCATGGTCTTCTCAGGGACCAGGAAGGCGCGGGCGATCTCGGCCGTGGTGAGGCCACAGATGAGGCGCAAGGTAAGCGCCACGCGGCCCTCCACGGCCAGGACGGGATGGCAGGCGGTGAAGACAAGCCGGAGGATGTCGTCATCGATCACCTGGTCAAGCGATTGATCGAGCGCCTCTTCCAGCGCGGCTGCGAGCTGCTGCTGCCGGTTCTCAAGTTCTCGCGCGAGCTCCTCGTGTTTTTGCACCAGCATGCGACCTCGGCGCAGGGAGTCGATCGCGCGGCGCTTGGCCGCAGTCATCAGCCAGGCAGCAGGATTGTTCGGGATGCCTGCCTCCGGCCACTGCTCGAGGGCGGCTATCAGCGCATCCTGGGCCAGTTCCTCGGCCAGACCGATGTCGCGGGTGACGCGGGCAATGGCGGCGGTGAGGCGTGCGGTCTCCCTCTTCCACACCGCCTCCACCGCCTCGTGCGTGTCGCTCATGCCTGCGCTGACCCCTTCCTGAGACTCTGGCGAGGCACGGCAGTGCGAAGGGCGCCGCTCACTTGCGGGGCTGGGGGCGGAAGAGCATCTCTCGCACCTCGGCCGGCATGCGACAGGCGACGGCGCCCTTGCGTGCCCAGGCCAGCGCCTCGTCCATGTCCGAACATTCCAGG
>DASWUY010000501.1:0-11283 GCA_036401435.1 Acidobacteriaceae bacterium
CGTTGCCACTGGTGGGGCCGTTGTATCCGCCGGGAGAGGCGATGGTCGAGCTACCCGCATAGTCCTGCAGATAGGCGTTGTTGCCTGCCGAGTGGGAGAAGCGAAGGAAGGAATGCCACTTCGTATCCCACTGTTGATCGAGGCGCGTGTCGAAGTGGTAGTAGTTGTTGGTGTTGGCGCCGGAGTTGACATAGTTATTGCTCGCGGCGGTAGTTTGCGGTGCGGGGAAGTAGCCCAGAATCTTTTGCGCGATCGGGCTCAAGCGTCCCGGCGGGATCATGTTGCCTTGGAACTGATCGCGAACGTAGCCGGTGACCGTGGTTTTGCTGCTCGTATCGTAGTAGGTCCCCAGGTGCACGGTGAGCGGGTCGTAGATGGGTGCGCCGAGCTTTGAAAAGTCTCCCGTGAGATAGGCGGCGAGATTTTGCGGAACGGTGGAGGTGATGCTTGTGCCGGCTGATTGACGCGAGTCTTCAAAGTCAACAAAGAAGAAGGTCTTGTCGCGATGGATGGGGCCGCTGAAGGTGCCGCCGGTTTGATATCTGTGCGAGTTCGTCTTGGCGCTGCCGGGCGCTGCGCCGAAGGCGTTGGCGTTGAGGCCCGTGGCTTCAAGAAACTCAAACCCGGAGCCATGGAAGGCGTTCGCCCCACCCTTGGTGACGAGCGAGACAATGCCCCCCGAGAACCGGCCGTACTCCGCGGCCAGCACGCTGGTCTGGACATTCACTTCCTGCACGGAATCGACGATGGGGTTGTAAGCGCTGACGTTGTTGCCAACGTTATTCTCGGGCAGGATGTTCGTCATGCCGTCGATCAGCTGTTCATTGTTCCCGTTGCGCGAGCCGCCGATGTGGGGCGTGGACGCGTTGCCGAGATTGCTGACGGTAGGCGCGAGCAGGGCGAAGTCAAAGGGGTTGCGGCCGTTGTCCGGGAGGTCGAGGATCAGGCGCGTGGGGATGGTGTCGGAGAGATTGGAGGTTTCGGTATCGAGTGTCTCGACGTTCGCCGTCACCTGTACCTGGTCACTGGCCTGACCGACGACCAGCTTGAAATCCGCCGTGCTGCCGGTGGCGACTTCGACATGGAGGCCTATCTGGCTGGCGGCGCGGAAGCCCGGGGCGACGACCTTGACAGAGTAGGTGCCGGGCTGAACAAAGGGCATCTCGTAGCGCCCGGCGCTGTCCGTCGTAAGGGTCCGGGTCTCGTTGGTAGAGGTCTCGACGATGGTGACGCTGGCGCCGACGATCGCAGCTCCGCCTGCATCGGTGACGACGCCCTCGACGGTGCCGGTGGGCGTTTGCGCGAGGAGGGGCATCGCGAGCAAGGGGAGGAGCAGAAACAACCGTGGAAGGAAGCGCATCGAGTCTCCTGAGACAGCGAAGAGTGAACTGACGGCCCGCGAATCGCCTGGGGTCTGACTGGGCTCCGAATGTGGTTCGTGTTATCGTTAACAAATGATCGCCAGCGGTTATATACACCTCGCGGCCGGCTTGTCAAGGCCCGGCAACGGAGAACCGCCACGCGCCGCCGGCGGTTGACAAGGCTGCCCGCGGAGGGCGCCTATTGCATAATGGTCGTGCCGATCGCCGAACGAGACGAGGTGGCTTGCACATCGTGAGACTCTGCCGAACGTTTGCTGCCGGTGCTGTCTTCGTGTTGTCCCTGACTTGCTCGGCGCAGAAGCCGCCTTGCGAGGCGCCTGCCGCCCTACGAGCGCAGGCGCGGTCAGGCAGTGCGGATGGCTATGGCGCACTCGGAGAGTGGTACCACGCCAGAGGGAACGACCGGTGTGCCCTGCTGGCCTATCGGGAAGCTGTGCGCGCGGCCCCTGCGTCTGCGCCGGCGCATATCTGGCTGGGCCTGGCGCTGCTCTCTTCAGGCCAAGGCGGCGAAGCGGCGAGCGAACTGCGTCGGGCGCTGGCGCTCGATGGTTCGCGTAAGGAAGCACATCTCGCTCTGGGCGTCATCGAGCACGATCGCGGCAACACGGCTGAGGCCCTCGCCCAGTGGGAGGTAGCGCTGGTGCTCGATCCCGGCTCCGTCCAGGCACTGGACTGGATTGCCAAGACGCGGATCGAAGCGCGACAGTTTGCGGCGGCCATCGACCTGCTGCGCACGGCACCGGAGGCTGAAGACCTGCAGGTCGATCGCGTCGTGGCCTACAGCATGGCCTCCTTTTTTGAAGAGGCAGTGAACTTCGGGACGAAAGAGGTTGCGCTGCATCCCGACTGGCTGCGGCTCCGCATGGCGGTCGCTACGATCCTGGTGCAGCGCAACCGGTACCAGGAGGCAGTGGCTCTGCTCGAGCCGGCGGTGCAGGCAAATCAGGACAACTACGACATACAGCTGCTGTATCTGCGGGTGCTGGTGCTCAACGGCGACCTCGAAGCGGCCAAGCCGTTTGCGGCCGAGTTCACGAAAAAGCATCCCAACACGTTCGACGGGCTGTACCTGCGCGGATTGTTGGAGCGCAAGGACGGCGACCTGGAGCAGGCCCTGAAAGACCTGAGCGCCGCCGCCGAGCTGGAGCCGGCGCACTACGATGTGCGCTACAACCTGGGAGTGACGCTGGCCAAGTTGCAGCGGCCGGCAGAGGCGAAGAGCCAGCTGCAACGGGCCGAAAAAATCGATGGCTCAAGCCCGGATGTCCACTTCCAGCTGGCCCGTGTGCTTCGTGCGTCGGGCGAGGCGGTGGCGGCGAAACAGCAGATGGACCTATACGAAGAGAAGCTGCGCAGCCGCGCTGTGCACGATCAGGTGGTCAGCCTGGCGGCGCAGGCTGCGCAAAGATTGGCCGCGGGCGATGCTGCCGCCGCAGCAGAAGCGGAGAAGGAAATCCTGAAGCTGTCGCCAGACGATGCGGTGCATTGCTATGACTTGGCGCTGGCGCTCGACCAGCTGGGCGACCTGGCGGCAGAGCGGGCGGCACTGGAACGGGCGGTGGCCGCGCAGCCTGACTTTGCCGTGGCGTACAACCAGCTTGGATACCTCGCGATCCGTGCCGGCGACGATACCGCCGCCGAGCGCTTCTTCCGCCGGGCCATCGCCTCCGCTCCGCAGTACGCGGAGGCCGAGAGCAACCTCGGCTCCCTGCTCGCGAAGCAGGGCAAGGATGTGGAAGCGGAAGGACACTTCCGCACCGCGGTCGCGGCGAACCCGAGGTACACCGACGCATGGATCAACCTGGCCGCTTCGCTGGCATCCAGATCGGAGTTCGCCGAAGCACGATCCGCAGCGGAGCGAGCGTTGAAGATCGAGCCGGCGAACGCAGACGCCGCCACGCTGCTGGCGATGCTGCCGGGGGGCAACCCGGTGCAGAGGCCATGAGGGGGCAGGGCCTGCTCACTCGCCGCAGTTTCGTGGCGGGCGCCGCTGCCGCGTGGTTCAGTCGCGGACTGGCCCAGACCTCGGGCATGGCCGGAGGGGCGACCAAGGCCCAGACGCGGCGACCGGCAACGGGCCGTCCCTATGCGAGCTTCACCGACGTCAGCGCGCAGGCCGGCTTGAACGCGGTGATGGTCTACGGCGGCGTGGAACGCATCAAGTTCATCGTCGAGTCGATGGGCGGGGGATGTGCGTTTCTCGATTACGACAACGACGGATGGATAGATATCTTTATCCTAGGAGGCCGCCGGCTGGAGGGCGCACCGCCGGGCGCGAGCAACCGCCTCTACCGCAACAACCGCGATGGAACATTTACCGACGTGACTCTGCGGGCAGGGCTGCAGGGTGCGGGCTGGGCCTGCGGCGTGTGCGTGGGAGACTACGATAACGACGGCTTCGAGGACATCTTTTGTACGTACTATGGGCAGAATCGCCTTTACCGCAACAAGGGCGACGGGACGTTTACCGACGTCACAAAGGAGTGCGGCCTGCTCGACCCGGTGATGCGTTTCGGCACCGGCTGCAGCTTTTTCGACTATAACCGCGATGGGCATCTAGACCTCTTCGTGGCGAACTACGTTGAGTTCGACCTGAGGCATCCTCCTGTGCCCACGATCGCCAATCCTACCTGCAGCTATGAAGGAATGGAGGTCTATTGTGGACCGCGCGGTCTGAAGGCGGGGCGGCATTCTCTCTACCGCAACAACGGCGACGGCACGTTTACCGATGTGAGTGAGTCATCGGGCATCGCGAAGCACCAGGGCTCGTACGGCATGACGGCCGTGACCGCTGACTTTGATAATGACGGGTGGCCCGACATCTTTCTGGCCTGCGATTCGACGCCCAGCCTGCTGCTGATGAACAACCACGATGGAACCTTCCGGGAAGAGGGTTTCGACCGCGGCGTCGCAGTCAGCGAAGAAGGTGTGGAGCAGGCGGGGATGGGCGTCGGGGTGGGCGACATCGGCCTGAACGGCGGCACAAGTCTGCTGGTAACTCACTTCCAGAAGGATGCGAGCGGGCTGTTCCTGAACCATGGCGATGGCCAGTTCACCGACGTCACGTTCAACTCCCGACTTGCCGTAGAGACGCGCTTTGTCGGCTGGGGCGCGGCGATTGCCGACTTCGACAACGATGGCCTGCCCGATCTGTTCTGGGTGAACGGGAATGTCTATCCTGAGGTGGAGAGGAAGTATCCTCAATTTCCGTTCAAGGGGCCACGCATTCTCTTTCGCAACCTGGGCGACGGCACCTTTGAAGAACTGACGACGGAGGCAGGGCCGGCCCTTGCGCAGAAGCATGCGAGCCGCGGGCTGGCCATTGGAGACTTCGATAACGACGGCGACCTCGACATCCTGATCATGAACGTCAACGAAGCGCCCTCTCTTCTGCGCAACGACGCTCCCGCGAAGAACCACTGGATCAAGTTCAAGCTGACCGGGACGAAATCCAATCGAAGCGCCATCGGGGCGCGGGTCACAGTCCGCTACGGCGGCCGGGTACAGATGCAGGAGCTGCTGAGCCAGGCGAGCTATCTCTCAAGCAATGATCCCAGGCTTCACTTCGGGCTGGGGGCAGTGACAGAGATCGAGGCGGATGTCGCCTGGCCCAGCGGAAGAGTCGAGAAGCTTGGACGGCTTGCCGTCGACCGGGTGCTTACCGTCAAAGAGGGCGACGGCCCGGCGAAACCTGCATCGGGACGGAACTGAAATCGTCGAGTGGATCGCAGAGCTCGTCTTCTTGAAAGACGCTGATCTCCGCGCGGGGCGGACGGCGCAACCTTAGTAGGCCCAGAGGTAGACGACGCATGGATCGGCGAACTTTCCTGGAACGTTCTGCGGCCCTGGCCGGTCCGGCGCTGCTGCTTTCGCCAGGACTAACCGGGTGCGCAGCGCGGTTGCGGCAGCAAAGCGCGGCGCCTTCGCCACCGCCAACGCTGCCTTTCTACGACGCGCCCGGACCTATCCTGCCCATCCGGGCGGATCTGGATCGCATCTTTCGTATCACCGTTTGCCTGCGCCCTTTCCGCGCGGCTGGTCCGCGGCTGGAGATGGAGCGAGTAGGCGACAAGCTGGTGGCGCATAACTATGGGCACGGCGGCAGCGGCTGGTCGCTCTCCTGGGGCTCGGCTGACCTGATGGTACGGCGTGCGCTTGAGGCGTTGCCGGGCACCCGCGAGTGTGCGGTGCTGGGGTGCGGAGCGCTGGGCCTGACGGCTGCTCTAACGGCGCAGCGCCTGGGCATGCAGGCGACCATCTATGCCAGGGAGCGGCCGCCCTATGTGCGCTCGGCCCGGGCCACTGGCTCTTGGACGCCCGACTCCCGGGTAGCGCTGACCTCGGCCGCGGCGCCGGGCTTTGCGGCAGAATGGGAGCGCATGGCGCGCACTTCCTTCGCCATGTACCAGAGCTACCTGGGCGCAGCCGGAACGCCCATCGAGTGGACCGATCGTTACGTGCTCCGGGACAAGCCGGAACACGGGCCCGCGGCCGCCGCCGGCGCGCGCAACCAGAACAGTCATGAGTTCGCGTCGTACGAGGATCGCATCGACGACCTCACGCCCGGCTCGCAGGAGATGCCTCCCGGGTCGACGCCATTTCCCACTCGCGTTGTGCGCCGCACCAGCTCTCTTACCTTCAACGTGGCAAGCTACTCGCGCCAGCTGGTGGAAGAGTTCCAAGTGGCGGGCGGGCGGATCGAGACCCGCGAGTTTCACTCGCCAGCCGAGCTGGCCGGCCTGCCGCAGCGCCTCATCCTCAACTGCACCGGCTATGGCGCGCGGGCCCTGTGGAGTGACGAAAGCGTGGTGCCGGTGCGGGGGCAGATTGCATGGCTGATCCCGCAGGAGGGTGTGCATTACGGCCTGGCCTACAAGGGGCTCAACGTGCTGGCGCGGCGCGACGGGATCGTTATCCAGCCTAGTCCGCAGGGCGATGAGACAGGCTGGAATGACACCAATGAAGAGCCCGACCGCGCGGAGGCCGAAGCAGGAGTGCGGATCCTGCAGGAGCTGTACAGCCGGATGGCTGCGCCAGGGCGTCCGTCCGCCGCCGGGTAAAAGGTTCAGCTGCGGGTTTAGAGTTTCACTATGAAGGCTCTTCTGCTCTCTGCGTACCTGAAGCTGGATGTCGCGGAGGTCCCTGACCCGGTGCCTGCGCCGGATGAAGTGCTGCTTCGCGTCGAGGCGTGCGGCATCTGCGGCAGCGATGTGCATGGGTTTGACGGATCCTCGGGACGCCGTATCCCGCCCATCATCATGGGGCATGAAGCAGCGGGCACGATTGCGTCTGTGGGCGACGGAGTGACGGGCTGGGCCGTCGGCGACCGCGTCACCTTCGACTCCACCATCTACTGCGGCGTGTGCGCCTACTGCAGGCGTGGGCAGATCAACCTGTGCGACAACCGGCAGGTGGTGGGCGTCTCCTGCGGGGACTACCGGCGGCATGGTGCGTTTGCAGAGTTCGTCACCGTTCCGGCCCGGGTGCTCTACCGGTTGTCGCGGGAGCTGCCGTTCGCCCAGGCAGCCATGATCGAGGCGGTCTCGGTCGCGCTGCATGCGGTTGCCGTCTCGGGCTTCAGGGCAGGGGAGACGGCACTGGTCCTGGGGGCCGGGATGATCGGGACGCTGATCGTGCAGGCGCTCCGTGTGGCAGGAGCGGGAGAGATCCTTGCCGCGGACCTGGACGGGGGCCGGCTGGCAGAGGCGCAGCGCTCGGGCGCGCATGCGCTGATCCTGATCGAGCCCCACGGAGGTGACGCGGCGCAGGCGGTGCTCGCGCGCCACCCGGCCGGGGTCGATCACGTCTTTGAGGCCGTAGGCGTAGGCGATACGGTCAAGACAGCGGTTGCTGCGGTTCGCAAGGGGGGCACCATCACCCTGGTGGGGAACATTGCGGCGGAGGTAAACCTGCCGCTGCAGTCGGTCGTGACCCGCCAGGTTCGCCTGCAGGGATCGGCAGCGTCAGCGGGAGAGTATCCGCGCGCCATCGAGCTGCTGGCTTCCGGGCAGATCGACGTCTTGCCCCTGATCTCGGCGGTGGAGCCGCTGGAGCGGGGTGCGCAGGCCTTTGACCGGCTCTACCGACGTGAGCCGGACCTGATCAAGATCGTCCTGACCCCGGGCCAGGCGGAAGGGAACGCATGAGCGGCGACGAGGCGACGGAGACTGCGGCCCGGCCAGGCTCGCGCCTCTTTGACCTCTCTGGACGCGTAGCGCTGGTAACCGGCACCAGCCGCGGGCTGGGGCAGTACTTTGCGCGAGCGCTGGCCCGCGCCGGAGCCGATCTGATCCTGACCAGCCGGAACCCGGCCACCCTGGTTGCTTTTGAGCAGGAGATTGCTGCGCTCGGCCGCCGGACAGCCTCTGTCTCGCTCGACGTGCGGGATGAGCAGTCGATCCGGAGAGCGGTCGCCGAGGCCGAAAGCGCCTTCGGGCGCATCGATATCCTGGTCAACAATGCGGGGATGAACATCCGCAAGCCGGCGCTGGAGGTGGCCTGGGAAGATTGGAACCAGGTGCTGGAGACCAACCTGCGCGGCAGCTTTTTTGTCGCGCAGGCCGTCGCGCCTGGAATGATCGCCCGTGGCTATGGGCGAATCATCAACATCGGCTCCGTCACGTGCGTGGCCGGCTACGCGGGGCTGGCGGCGTACGGGGCCAGCCGGGGTGGCGTCAAGCAGTTGACCATGAGCCTGGCAGACGACTGGGGCCGGCACGGCGTGACCGTCAACTGCCTGGCGCCAGGGTGGTTTCGCACCGAGCAGAACAAGGTCATGTACGAGAACCAGGAGTGGGTGGAGTATCTGTGTGACCGCATCCCGCTGAAGCGGCCGGGCCGCCCCGGCGACCTCGAGGGTCCCATCGTCTTCCTGGCGGCAGAGGAGAGCCGCTACGTGACTGGGCAGACACTGCTGGTGGATGGAGGTATCTCGACTGGCGCGACGCGCGCGCTGCCGCGGTAGCCTTTCACGCCCCAAGAGGCTCGTCCGGCGCATGGATGCGGACGATGGCGCCCAGCAGGAAGAGGTAGCTGGCAATGCCCAGCATGAGGATGATGCCGGCCAGCAGGAAGGCGTAGGCAAACGAGTGCGTCTGATGGCTGATGTACCCGGTCACGATGGGGGCGGCGATGGCCGCTACCTGGTTGGAGAGGTTGAGGATGGAGCCGAGCCGGCCGGTGCTGCCTGCCGGTGCGAGCAGCGAGGGCAGCGTCCACAGCACGGGTGAGGCTGCTGCCAGGCCACTGGCTGCGAGGGTGAGGCACAGCACGACCGTGCCCGGCTGGTGCAGGAAGGCAGGAGCAAGCACGCACAGGCCGAACGCGGTGCCCCCGACCAGCACGCCCCTGCGTACCAGGTCAGGGTTCTTTCCGCGGCGCAGCAGCGTGTCGACCAGCAGGCCCCCGATGCCGAAGCCTGCAGCCGCGGCAAAGAGCCAGGGCACAGCCGACCACAGCACCGCATTGTGCGCGGTCATCTTCAGGCCTCTCTGCAGGTAGACAGGAAGCCAGGTCAGCAAGAGGTAGAAGCAGTAGTTGTACGCGCCCGAGCCGAGCGCCGCGCCCCAGATCTTCGGCTGCCGGAGGAGGAAGAGAAACCCCAGAGGCTGCGCAGACGGCCCGGCGCCGCTGCGCGACGGCCCGGCCGGTTCAGCCGGATCGCGATAGACCCATACGAAGAGCGCTGCATAGACCAGGCTGAGCAGCGCCGTGGTGATGAAGTCGGCCCGCATGCCCCAGCGCAGCAGGATGAGACCAAGCAGCGGCGTGCCCACACCGATCGAGAGCTTGGCTGCTGCGTCAAAGGTGGCGGTAGGCACGCCTCGCTGAGTCTCAGGAAACCACAGGCCGATGGCCTTCGCGTTGGCAGGGAAGGTAGGAGCCTCTCCAATGCCGAGCAGAAAGCGTGCCGCGAACAGCAGCACGATGGTGGGTGCGATAGCAGTGAGGCCGGAGGCGAGCGCCCACAGCAGGATGGCCACGATCATGATGCGCCGCACGCCAAACCGGTCGAGCAGAAATCCGCTGGGCAGCTGCATGGCCGCGTAGGTCCAGCTATAGGAGCTCAGCAGGTAACCAAAGACGACATCCGAGAGGCCGAATGCGTGTTGCAACGCGTCATGCGCGACCGACAGGTTCACCCGATCGAAGTAGTTGACAAGCACACCGAGACCCAGCACAAGCGCGATCAGATTGCGGCGCACATTGCTCATGGGGCTTGATTCTAAGCCGGTCTGCAGCAAAGGGCTTAAGCACCGCTGAATACGTTACGAAACCGGTTCTCTTTGGAGTAACGGAGGCGGTGCGCATCAAGGCGCGTTCCCTGCAAGGCTGACAAAGCTTCGCCGCGTTCCCTAATATGGAGCTCCTATGCGTAGACGTGATTTCCTCAAGACGACAGGCGCAGTGGTGGCCGCTGCCTCCTTGCCCGGGCGGCAGATCCTGGCTGCCGCTCCCTCACACACGACCCGCTCCATCCTGCCTCTCAATCGCGGGTGGCGCTACAAGGCCGCCAAGGTAGAAGGGGCCGAGGCGCCTGAGTTCGACGACGCAGGGTTTGAACGCGTGGTCGTGCCGCACACCAACATCGAGCTTCCGTGGCACAACTTTGACGATCGCGCCTATGAGTTCGTCTCCACCTACAGGCGCCGCTTCCGGTATCCTGCGGCCGCTGAGGGCAAACGGGTCTTTGTGGATTTTGAAGGAGCGATGACCGCGTCGACCGTGTGGATCAACGGGCACGCGCTGGGCGAATATAAAGGCGGGTTCACCCCATTCTCGTTTGAGCTGACCCCGTATCTGCGCCGCGACGGGGACAACGTGCTGGTGGTAGAGCTGGACTCGACAGAGCGCGAGGACATGCCTCCGTTCGGCTATGAGATCGACTACATGACCTTTGGCGGCATCTACCGCGAGGTCTCCCTGCGATGCGTGCCGGAGGTTTTCCTGGACAACCTCTTTGCGCGGCCGGTGAACCCGCTGAGCGGGAGCCCGACGCTCGAGGTCGATTGCTTTCTGGCCGGGGCGGCCGACGGAGCGCTCTCGCTCGAGGCCGAGCTGCTGGATGGCGAAGCAGTGGTAGGGCGCGCCACACTCCCGGTAAACGGGCAAGCGGCGCCCGATTCGCAGGCAGCGCTCGATCCCGCCATCCACGCCCAGGTGTATCAAAGCACCGAGACGCGCCAGGACCCGGCCCGCCATACGGTGGTGCTGAGCAAGCTGGGCAGGGTCGAGCTGTGGGACCTCGATCATCCGAGACTCTACACGGTGCGGGTGCGCCTGCTGCGCGCAGGCCGCGTGATCGATGAAGATATCCGGCGCATCGGCTTCCGCGAAGCCGTGTTTACCGACCATGGCTTCTCGCTCAATGGCAAGATCGTCAAGCTGCGCGGGCTTGATCGTCACCAGACGTTTCCGTTTGCGGGCCAGGCCATGCCCGCCCGGGCGCAGCGGCAGGATGCCAAAATCCTGCGCCACAACCTGCACTGCAACATCGTGCGGACCTCGCACTACCCGCAGTCGCGGCACTTCCTGGACTGCTGCGACGAGATCGGCCTGCTGGTGCTCGAGGAGATTCCCGGCTGGCAGCACATTGGCCCCGAGCCCTGGAAGCAGGTGGCTATCGATAATGTCGGGCGCATGATCCGCCGCGACTGGAACCATCCTGCCATCATCCTGTGGGGCGTTCGCATCAACGAGTCCCGCGATGACCATGACTTCTACGTGCGCACGAATGCGCTGGCACACGCGCTCGACAGCACCCGGCAGACGGGCGGCATCCGCGCCTTTAAGGAGTCGGAGCTGCTCGAAGACGTGTTCACGATCAACGACTTCGGCTTCCCGTTGCGCGAGCCGAATCACCCGGTCTATCTCAACACCGAGTTTGTCGGCCACACCTACC
>DASWUY010000502.1:0-6865 GCA_036401435.1 Acidobacteriaceae bacterium
TTGTAGGGCGGGTTGCCGATGACCACGCGGATAGGTGCTTTCCTCTGGCGGCGGATGCGCTCGGTGTTGCCCTCGTTCATGAAGGAAAAACCTGCCTGCTGCGGCTCTGCCAACTCAAACGTATCCACCAGACAAATCCCATCAAACGGCCGATACTCGCCCATCCGCTCCATGTACGCATGCTCGATATTCATGCTAGCGATGTAGTACGGCAGCAGCATGATCTCGTTGCAGTGCAGTTCCTCGGCATACTTCTGCGGCAGGCGGGAGCGTTTGATCTGCTGCATGATCCTGGTGATGAAGTTGCCGGTGCCGGTGAAGGGGTCGAGGATGTGTACGCCTTCGTCTGAGAGCGACTTGCCGAACTCGGACTTTAGTACCTCTTCGACGCTGCGCACCATGAAGTCGACGATCGGCTGCGGAGTGTAGACGATGCCATGCGTGTCGGCCTGCTTCCTGTCAAAGCTCTGGAAGAACTTCTCGTAGACGGCATTGAGGAAGTGCTGCTTCTCGGTGTACTCCTGCTGGGCCTCGGCGGCGCGTTCGATGGCGGTGTAGAAGCGGTCGAGCGGCTTGAGGAACTCATCGCGCGAGAAGTGGCGATTGGTGATGGAGCGGATGACCTTCTCGATCTCGGCGGCGATGACGTTGCGCGAAAGAAACTCCTGGCTGTTGAAGACCTTGCGAAAGATGCGCTCGGTGAGCAGGTGCTGCACCAGCATCTTGCGGATCGCCTCATCGGTCAGGTCGGGATTGATGGACTGGCGGCAGAGTTCGGCGAAGGCCTGGAACTTGTCGCGGAAGTCGGCGTTCTTCTTGTGCTCGGCTTCAAGGATGGTGGTGACGCCGCCGGCCAGGTCAGGAATCTTCTCCGAAAACTTGGCGACCGCCTCTTCCCAGTCCACCTCGTGCGGCTGGCGATGCTCAAAGAAAAGCTCCAGCACCTCGACCAGGCTCGCCGGCTTCGACACGTCGCAATCGAGCGCAATCCGGTTGTCCTGGTAGAGCACCGCGCGTGCCGGCGACTGGAAGAGGATGTTGGTGAGGGGGTAGCCGCTGGAGACCTTGACCTTGATCTCGCGTTCGAGGTCGTCGGCCGTGTCCTTGGCCTCCCAGAGGCCATGCACCAGGGTCAGCGCGTCGACCAGCGCGCCATCGGCCCGGAGTGACTGCTTGCCGGTGCCCTTGAACTGGTACTCCTCGACCAGTTGCCAGTCATAGGCTCTCGCCGCTCGCTTGAGCAGGTCCGCAAAGGCCGAGCGCGTGTTGCCATCAGTCGTGTGGCCGTGCTGGTGGAAGCGCTGCAGGGCGGCGTAGTAGCTCTTGACGTACGTCGACGTCGCTTTCAGGGGAACACGCTCATGGATGGCTGAGGTCAAAGTAGCCTGGGGCTGGTTCTGCTGCTGGCGCGAACCACTTGGAACACCTCCCTGTTGTGGACTCCGGCTGGACGGCAGGGGCGGAGGCGGCTGGTGGCTGGATGGAGGCGTTGTGGGGGGTGCTGCGCCTGGGGTAGGACCTTACATCCTGTCCTGGGGCCGTTCGTCACATTGGGGCGCGTGGGGGGCTGGCTGCTCCTAGTCTCGGAGTTGGAGGCACACCCTTATGAACACCCTTATGAACGACACACCCGCACACCCCACCCGCCATGCCGGCCCGGTTCTTTGCGCTCTGCTGCTGGGGGCGGCCAGCCTGCTGGCCCGGCCGGCCGCTGCTCTGCCGTCCGCCGCTGCTCTGCCGTCCGCCGCTGCTGCGCCGCCTGCTGCGGCCACCGCTGAAGGCGCCGCACCACTCTTCGTCGCCAGGGTGGTCGGCCACGGCGCGCCGATCGTCTTTATTCCCGGTCTCTCCTCTGCAGGCGCGACCTACGACGAGACGGTCGAGCATCTTCAGTCCAGGTATGAGTGCCACGTCTTGACGCTGGCGGGCTTTGCCGGCGTACCTGCCGCTGCCGGGGAGACGCGGGACGGCATGCTGCGGCGCGTGGAAGACAGCCTGGGGGAGTACATCCGCGCGGGCAAGCTGCAGCATCCGGTGCTGGTGGGGCACAGCCTGGGCGGCTTTGTGGCGCTCGAGTTTGCGGCACGGTACCCGGACCTGGCGGGCGACCTGGTCATCGTCGACGCCTTCCCTTTCGCGGCAGGGGTGATGTTTCACTCGGCGGACGCGCAGGCAGCGCGGCCGCAGGCAGCACAGATTCGCCACTACGTGGCGGACGAGTCGCAGGCGAGCTACCTGGCCTACATCAAGCAGGGCACCAGCACGCGGGGCATGGTCGCAAGCGACGCGGATGCGCAGAAGCTGGTGGCCTGGGGACTGGGATCGGACAAGCAGGTGGTCGGGCTGGCCATGTATGAGCTGCTCTCCACCGACCTGCGCCCGCAGCTTCCCAGCATTCGCAGCCATGTGCTGGTGATCGGCTCATGGGCGGGTTACCCCGGCGCTTCTCGCGAGTCGGTGCAGAAGACCTTTGAGGAGCAGTATCGTGGAACTGCGCACCTGGCGGTGGTGATGGCAGAGAAGGAGCATCACTTCATCATGCTCGACAACCCTGGCTGGTTTGACCAGCAGCTGGACCAGTTCCTTGCAGGCGCGGGCGCAGAACGTGCCACGCGATAACCCGGGGCCGGCGGGGCCGGCTTCGCAAGCAACAGGCACGTACGAGGGGCGTGGCATCCTGCGCCCCGCGTACGTGCTCTGCCAGCTGGGCGGTTGGGGGCTGTGGACGCTGCTATACGGGGGGCTCTCGCTGGCGGCGATGCCGCACGGGCCGGGGGTTGCGGCGCGCGTCTTCGGCTCGTTCGGTCTCTCGGCCACGTACGGGATCGCGCTATCGCATTGGCTCTTTGTCAGCCTGCAGCAGTGGACGAAGCTACGCCTGCCGTTGCTGCTGCTGAGGCTGGGATCGGCGATCCTGCTGTGCACCCTGGTGATGACCGCGGCCATCGTGCTGGTGAACGACCGGCTGCTGCATCTGACCGGGGGCCACATCCGGGGGCAGGATGCGGCAGTCTTCCTGTTGAACATCCTGCTGCTCTTCTGCGTCTGGACGGTGTGCTATGCGCTGATCCACCAGGCCCGGCAGCGGCGCCTGGCCGAGGCGACGCGGGTGGCGCTGGAGCTGTCGATCCGGGAGGCGCAGTATCGGTCGCTCTCGGCGCAGGTGCAGCCGCACTTCTTTTTCAACTCGCTCAACACCATTCGGGCGCTGATCTACGAGAACCCCGCCGAGGCCGATCGGGCGATTACGCGCCTGGCGGCGCTGCTGCGGGCTGGCCTGCAGGGCAACGAACAGAGCGAGCGCACGCTGAACGAGGAACTGCTGCTGGTGGAGGATTACCTGGCGCTCGAGAAGCTTCGGTTTGAAGACCGGCTGCGCGTTTCGATCGAGATCGACCCGGCGGCGGCGGAGGCGGGGGTGCCTCCCATGGCGCTGCAGCACCTGGTTGAGAATGCGATGAAGCATGGCATTGCCCACCTGCCGGAAGGAGGCGAGGTGGAGATACGGGTGATGGTGGACGCACCGCTGCTGCGCCTGTCGGTACGAAACCCCCTGCCGGCGCACAGCGCGATGGGTACGCCGGCGGTGCCTGCGCTGACCGCCGGAAGCGGGTTGCGCAACACCCGCGAGCGCCTGCGCCTGCTCTACGGAGCCCAGGCCGCGCTCGACCTGGAACCGGGGGCGGGTCACATGACGGCGCGGATGCACCTCCCATTCCGGGAGATCAAGGCTGGGGCGAGTGCATGCGAGCCCTGCTGATCGACGACGAGCGGCTGGCCCGGGCCGAGATGCGGCGCCTGCTGCAGGCGCACCCGGAGGTGGAGATCCTGGGCGAGGCAGAGAGCGTCGCCGAGGCGAGGGCCCTAGTGGAAGCGCTGCAGCCGCAGCTGCTGTTCCTGGATGTGGAGATGCCGGGAGCCTCGGGCTTTGACCTGCTCGACCTGCTTACGGACGGGCAGGAGAGGCTGCCGGCGGTCATCTTTACGACGGCGTTTGACCAGTATGCGCTGCGGGCCTTTGAGGTGGGCGCGATCGACTACCTGCTGAAGCCGGTGACCTCGGAGCGGCTGTCGGCGGCGCTGGAACGCATTTCGCAGGTTGCCGCCCCGGAGCGGCCTTCGGTGCCGCTGAGCCAGTTCTTTGTTCGGTCGGGCGAGCGGGCCTGGATCGTTCGCGCGGCCGAGATCCGGCTGATCGAGTCGGAAGGAAACTATGCGCGGCTGTTCTTCGCGAATGAGCACCCGCTGATCCTGCGGTCGCTGCAGGTGCTGCAGGAGCGGCTGGACGACTCCTTTTTCCGCGCGAACCGGTCGCAGATCGTGAACCTGCGGTGGATCGCCGGGATGGATGTGGACGTGGATGGAGCGGTGTACGCGACGCTCAAGGACGGGATGCGGATTGTCTTCTCGCGTCGACAGGCGCAGCTGCTCAAGGAGCGGATGGCGCTTTGAGCTCTTTTGAGGCAGGGGCAGTGGTCGCTGTGACAGAAGGGCTCATCAAGCGGGAACTCCACGGCAGGGCGTGCGTATACTCCCTTGACCCTGCTTCCTCCCGAGCGAAAGATGCCAGACACCGCGTCCACCTCAGGTTCCCCGCTTACCCGCACTGATCGCGTTTTTGCCGCGATAGAGGTAACTCTGGGCGGAGCCGTGGTTCTCGCGCACAATGTGTATCGCATTGTTCCGAACGAGGTTCCGATCCTTGTGGCGATCCTCTGGATCTCTCTACTGGTGAGAAGGAAACGCTGGAGTTCGGTCGGGCTCAGCAAGCCAACGTCCTGGAGACTGACCACGATCGTTGCGCTGTGTTGTGGCGTGCTTCTGCAACTCAAAGATTTCGTTACAGAGCCGCTTGCGCATTTGATCTGGCACCAGACGGAGAAGGCGCCGGCGATCCTTGCGGGTTTGCACCACCATCAACCTTTACTTGCTCTGAAAGCTTTGGCTATCGTCTGGACTTTTGCTGCTTTCGGCGAAGAGTTTGCCTATCGTGCTCTCTTGCTGCGCAGGACTGCCGACGCGCTGAACGGCTCGCGCGCGGCGTATGTATGCGCTGTTGCCTTCTCCAGTGTTTTGTTTGGCTTTGGACATTTCTTCAAAGGCCCGACAGGCGTGTTCGACAGCACATGCTCCGGGCTCATCCTGGGCGGAGCGTACGTATGGACCCGACGGAACCTCTGGGCAGGTGTACTAGCCCACGGTCTGGGCGACTCAATCGCCGTCGTGTTCACATACGTCGTGGGCTAAAGCGGAGGGTGGGGTAAGGATGGGGTAAGGACGAGTAAGGACGAGCAAGGACGAGCAAGTTCTCAGATCGCTACAACCTAAGGCGCATGACGCATGTGGTTGGGGCGGTGACGTTACCAGGAACTCCTTCACACCAGATAAACGGGCACACGATTCAGGGAGCGAAAAGCATCCGATCGATCGAGGGATGGTCTACGTTTCCCAGATTGCCGCTGCCGCCGGGTTTCGTAACGCGGTGTTACCAGGGCACGGGACCGTTCTCATCGGAGGAGGTGCCCGAGCTGCTCGAGGAGGGGATGGCGCTTTGAGCTCTTCCCAGGGGTAGGCGGCTCTGTTAGACTCGGATTTTGTGTCAACCGGTCCGGCTACCCTGCGATGGTCAGGGTGAGTGGTTTACCAGGGCACGTACGCGCGACCGCGAGCAGGCATGCGAGTGGTCCCCTGGCCGGAAATCCTAGTGCTTCCTGTGATGGCATGCCCGAATATATCTACCTGCTGGAAAACCGCCTGACCCCCGCCCAGAAGCACACGTTGACGCAGGTGCGCGATGCCGCCCGCGAAGCTGGGACCACCCTTTTCCTGGTTGGCGGCGCGGTCCGCGACCTGACGACCGGGTCCTCGGTGCGCAACCTCGACTTCTCTGTGCAGGGCAATGCCCTGAAGCTGGAAGCGGGGCTGGCTGCGCGCGGGGGCGCCCTGTGGGGCCGTCATGAGCCGACGCGGTCGCTGACCTTCTGGTTCCCGGGCAGCGTGCGCGCTTCGATCGCCAGCGCGCGGACAGAGGAGTATCCGAAGCCGGGGAAGCCGGTCTACCACTGGAGCACGATTGTGGAAGACCTGCGGCGGCGGGACTTCACGGCGAATGCCATGGCTCTTTCGCTGAATGAAGGCTCGTACGGGCTGCTGCTGGACCCGCTGAACGGCGTGGCCGACATAGAGGCGCGGCTGCTGCGCCTGGCCACCAACTACGGGTTCCTTGAGGATCCTTCGCGGCTGATACGCGCGACCCGCCTGGGCCTGCGGCTGGGCTGGCAGATGGAGGACCGGACGGCGGCGCGGTACGCGAATGCCAAGGAGGCGGACGCGATCAAGGGGCTGTCGCCGTACCTGCGGGGCTATGAGCTGGAGAAGATTGCGAGCGAAGAAGACGCGCTCGACACGCTGAAGGCGCTCGAGAACGAGGGGTGGATGGCGCATCTGCTGGCGGGGTGGACGAGCGCGCAGGCGGACGTGCCGGCGCTTGAGAACCTGCGCCGCAACTGGATCCAGCTGCTGATGCAGGGCGTGACGGCTGACCTGACCGCGGCACACCTTGAGCTGCTGACAGCGAAGCTGGACCTGAAAGAGATCGCCGCGCTGAAGAAGTGCATGGTGCATCCCGGGCTGCTGGCCCAGTGGGAGGGTCTGGAGGAGAGCTCGAGAGAGTTTGGCCGGCAGCTGACCGGCAAGGCGGCGACCAGCGCCTCCGGCACCTGGAAGCTGCTGACCACGTATCCGGCGGAGCCGATTCTGTGGCTGGCGCATACGCGCAAGCCGGGCTCGGCTGCCGACCTCAAGTT
Source organism: Acidobacteriaceae bacterium (assembly GCA_036401435.1). Lineage (GTDB taxonomy): Bacteria > Acidobacteriota > Terriglobia > Terriglobales > Acidobacteriaceae > EB88. Next base: position 6,807 of record DASWUY010000502.1, read on the forward strand.
CAAGAACTTCTTTACGGTCTGGCCGGAGTTCAAGAAGCGCGTGCCGGCGGCCATGATGC
>DASWUY010000503.1:0-1631 GCA_036401435.1 Acidobacteriaceae bacterium
GGCTCCGTTACAACCAAGCCCAATACGGCGCTCATGCTTCTGCTGCTGGCGCTGGCCGTACTTGCCCAGCAAAGAAAAGAGACACTGCCGCGATGGGCAGGTAACCTCATCGCCATCCTTGTGGTCGCGCTCACCGCCGCAACGCTGCTGGAGTACGCCACAGCACGGGACCTCGGCCTCGACCAGCTTATTGCCCACGTTCCGCCCGAAGCTGCCGGCGATCCGGTCGGCCGTATGTCGCAGGGCACGGCCGCCTGTGGCCTGCTTTCGGCGCTCGCGCTGCTTTGCGTAGAGACGTCGCCCTTCGGCACCCTCTTCGCCTCGCTCGCCGGACTGCTGTCCATGTCCGCCCTGGTTGGCTATCTGTTTGACGCCGGGCCGTTGTTGGGCGTTCGGCTGCTGCGCTCCATGGCGCCTCGCACCGCCGGGTCCCTGTTTCTCGTGCAGATCGCTTACTTTTTGCTCAGGCCGCAGCGGGAGCCCATACGCTCGCTGCTGCACAGCGCGCGCCACCATCGCTTCGGTGCATGGTTCGTCCTGGGCACCTGCCTGCTGCCGCTGTTGCTTGGTTTACCCATCGCCACGCTGTACCGTCACGGCTGGTTTGCAGCCCCGTTTGCGTTCGCTGTTCTGGTCGTCCTGCTTGTGGGCGCGCAGGCCGTGCTGGTCTCGCGCAACAGCCGCTCCCTTGTCCTTGCTGAAGCGAAACGGACCCGGGTCGAAGCGGAGCGGCTCCTGCTTGCAGAGAAAAATCAGCAGCAGTACGTGACCCTTGTCGCCAGCCAGAAGCGCGCCGCGGAGAGTGAAGCGCACTTCCGCCTGATCGCCAATGCTTTGCCTGCACTGGTCTCGTACATCGACCGCGACCTGCGGTATGTTCGCGTAAACCGCACTTACGAAGAGTGGTTCGGGCGTCCCGCATCTGCCATCGAAGGCCAATTGCTGGAAGACGTTCTCGGGCCGTCGGGGGCCAATGTCCGCCGTCATCTGGAGTCAAGTCTCAGGGGAGAGCCGCAGCAATTCGAGGCCCAGGTGCGCACCGCGCAAGGCGAACGCACCCTGAGCATCTCGCACATCCCTGACATCGACGACCATGGCGAGGTACGCGGCGTCATCGTGCAGGCCAACGACATCACCGCCCGCAAGCAGGCCGAGGCCGCCCTGCGCCAGACCGAAAAACTGGCAGCTGTCGGCAAGCTCGCCAGCTCCATCGCGCATGAGATCAACAACCCGCTGGAGGCAGTCACCAACCTCCTGTATCTCGCCAACTCCAGCGATAACCTCACCGAGATCAGGTTCCATCTCGAGACCGCCGAGCAGGAGCTCGCACGCGTCTCCGCCATCGCCAACCAGACCCTGCGTTTCCATCGCCAGGCCTCCGCTCCGGTAAAAGTCACAGCCCACGACCTGCTGGAAACGGTGATGGCCATCTACCAGGGACGCCTCCATGCGATGGGCATCCGCATCGAGCAGAAGCATGCCACCTCCAAACCCGTCCCCTGCATGGACGGCGAAATCCGTCAGGTGCTGAACAATCTCGTCGGGAACGCGATCGATGCGATGCAGGGAAGCCGCGGCCGCTTGCTGCTGCGCAGTCATGGCGCCACCGACTGGCGCACCGGTCGCCGCGG